>CAZHGG010001193.1:0-1994 GCA_964531755.1 uncultured Polyangiaceae bacterium | reverse complement strand
GGCGGGGCGCTCGCCGGCGGCGCGAGCCTGGCGGGGGGGTGCGCGGGCGATCCCGCGCTCGACGAGCTGGCGACGCGGCTGGCGACCACGTACTGCAGGGCGCTCGCGGCGTGCTGCGACCAGGCGGCCTACGCCTACGACGACCGCTCGTGCCAGGCGCAGATGACCGCCGAGGCCCAACGCTTCGCCGACATCGCCAAGCGCGGCAAGGTGCTCTACGACGCGAAGGCCGTGCAGGGCTGCCTCGACACTTACCGCGCGCGCGCCGCGCGGTGCACGAGCGACGCGGGCTCCACGAGCAACTTGCCCGACGCCAGCGAGCCGTACGCCGAGGCGTGCGCCAAGATCTTCCGCGGCACCGTGGCCCCGGGCGAGCCGTGCACCGAAGCGACCGAGTGCCAGGCCGAGACCCCAAAGGAGACCGCGACGTGCGTGCTCGACACGCGCCCCGGGTTCGACCGTCGCCACAAGATCTGCACGAAGCAGCTCAAGCGCGCACCCGGAGAATCATGCAAGCTGCAACCATCTTCGCGCGAGCTCGACCTCGAGCTCCCTGTGTGCGACGAGCGCGGCTACTGCGAGATCACGCTCGCGGGCACGGTGTGCCGGGCCTACGCGGCGAGCGGCGAGGCGTGCATCGTCGCCGGATCCTCGGCCGTCCGCTGCGATCCGCGCGCGGCGCTCTACTGCGACGGCGCGTCGCGCCGTTGCGCCCCGCTGCCGCGACCAGGCCAGTCGTGCGCGCTGCCCGGCGCGTGCGTGCGCGGCGCGTTCTGCGACGGCGCGACGCGCGTGTGCGGCGAGCTGCGCGAGGACGGGGCCGAGTGCGAGCAGCCCGGGCAGTGCGCGTCGGGCTCGTGCGTGCCCATGACCGCCGCGGACGGGGGGCGCGCGCCGAGCCGCTGCGCCGACGACGAGGCCCCGAGGCCATTCGAGGTCACGCCGCGGTCGTGCGGGTTCGGTCCGCTCGCGCGAGGCCTCGTGGACGCGGGCGCCGCGCCAGTGCTCACGACCTCCCTCTTCGGCCCCGTCGGCGCGCCGCCGCTCAGCGAAAGATGAACGGCGCGCTCGCCTGGACGACGCCCGGGTCGAGGTTCCCCGGCGGGCCGTCGTAGGAGGGCGACGGCTTGAACAAGAAGTAGCCCGCGGTGGCGAGGCCGCCCGCGACGACGGCGCCGCCGGCGACCCACACCCAGCCCGGGAGGCCCTTGCTCGGCTCGGCCTCGAGCGTGACTCCGACCTCGCGGGTCTGCTTGTCGAGCACGATGACCTCGGACTGGTAGAGCCGCATCTTCGGGGCCGTGACGCGCAGCGTGTGCCCGCCGCTCGCCACGGTGCCGGACCACGTGCCGCTGCCGACGACCTTGCCGTCGAGCGTGAGCGTGGCGTCCTTCGGCGCGCGGATGGTGAGTCGGCCTTGGTGAACGATCTTGACCAGGCTCACCTCCGCGGCGAGCTCCGCTGCGCCGCCGACCGGGATCTCGCGCGTGAGGTCCTCGAAGCCGGCCTTCTTCACCACGAGCTTGCGCACGCCCATGTCGACGACGACGGGCGGCACCGGAGAGAGCCCGAGCGGCTCGCCGTCCAGCGTGAGCTCCGCGCCGGGCTCGCTCACGGTGATGCGGAGCTTCGCGGTGAAGGGCTCCATCACCTTCACGAGCTCGGCCGCGTCGGCCTTGTCCTCCGCCGGGAGCGTCGCGTCGCCCTCCTTGAGGTAGCGCCGCACGAGCCCCACCGCCTTCGCGTAGTGGCGGAGGTTCTTCTCGCAGGCGGCCATGTTCCAGAGCAGGCGCGCGTCCTTCGAGGCGTCGTAGGCGCTCGTGAACTTCGCGAGGGCGCCGGCGTGATCGCCGTCGCGGAAGAGCAGCTTGCCGGACTCGTAGTCTTGCTTCGCCGACCCCGTGAGGGCGTCGGCCAGCGGCGGCGCAGCAGGCGCAGGCGTGGCGGGCGCAGGCGCGCTGGGCGCGGGCGGAGACGGCGCGGCGGGCGTGGCC
>CAZHGG010001192.1:0-2002 GCA_964531755.1 uncultured Polyangiaceae bacterium | reverse complement strand
CCCCGCCGCGCACTCCTGGCACCCGTCGGCGCCGTCCGGCTCCTGGCCGTCGGGGCAGACCTCGCCCTCGGCGAGCGCGCTCTTCGCGCGCGCCACGCTCCGCGGCGCGGGATCGGCCTCGTCGCGCGGCGCGCTGCAGCCGGTGAGCGCAGAGAGCACGAGACCAACCACACCGACCGCCGCGAACGAAGCGAGCCGCATCATTTCAGCGCTATCAGGGAGGTGGGCGAGCGCAACAGGAGCTGTGTATTCCCCGTCGTTTTCGTCGGGCGGTGTGGGCGTACGGCGCACTCGCGCCCCTCGCGGGCGCTCCTTGGGAGTCCGATCTCGGCTATGGGTGGAGCATGGGCGCCCGCTCTCTGCTTGACCCGATCGTCGCCGCGGTGTGGCTCGTCGCGCTCGCGGGGTGCCCGCCCGCCGAGCCCTCCGCGCCGCCGCCCTCCACCCCCGAGGCGAAGCCTAGCGTGTGGCCACCCAAGTGCGCCGAGGGGACGATCTGGCTCTACACCGAGCCGGGATGCGGCGGTCCGGGGAGCCAGCCGCGTGGCGCGTGCGTCGACGCGCCGCCCTGCGTGGAGGACTTCTGCTCGTGCGACCACACGACCGTGTCGGGCTGCGGCGGCGCGACCGAGGCGTGGGTCTCGCGCGGGGCGTGCGCCCCGAGGTAGCGCTCCGCTCGCCGCGCGCGCCGCGCCCGCGGTAGGCTGAAGCGCGGACACGCGACCACACGCCACGAGGGAGCCACGGACCATGCGCGACACCATCCTAGGCAGGGCGAGCGCGGGCGCGGCCCTGGCGCTGCTCGTCTCGGGCGCGAGCGTCGCCCACGCGGCCACGCCGCGCGAGCTCGGGTTCAACGTGCACCAGTCCGCCACCGTCGGGCTCGACGCCACGCGCGACGCCGGCGCGGGCTGGGTGCGCATCGACCTCAACTGGTTCGACGCGCAGCCGCGGAGCGCCGCGGCGTACGACTGGACCCGCTTCGACGCGCTCATCGACGGCGCCCTCGCGCGGAAGCTGCGCGTGCTCGCGGTCGTGGGCTACACACCCGGGTGGGCATCGGAGGCCGACCGGAAGGGCGGGGGCAACGAGAACGACGTGCCCAAGGCCGGCACCTACGGGCCCTTCGTGACCGCGGTCGTCGAGCGGTACAAGGCGAAGGTCACGCACTTCGAGCTCTGGAACGAGCCGAACCTCGAGCAGTTCTTCGAGGGCGCGCCGCGCGACTACATCGACCGCGTCTTCGTCCCCGGCGCCGACGCGGTCCACGCCGCGTGCCCCGCGTGCAAGGTGGTGGGGCCCGGCCTCGCGTCGATCGGGAGCGAATACGGCGACTGGCTCGACCAGGTGCTCGGCGCCGCGAAGGGCAAGCTCGACATCGTGAGCGGCCACATCTACGCGGGCTTCCCGGCGCCGGGCAGCGGCAACGGGGTCACCTCCGACAGCTTCTTCCAGAAGCTCGAGCGCCACCGCGTCGTCGAGCTCGGCGGCGTGAAGGTGTTCGAGGGCTCGCTGTCGTTCAAGGAGGTCATGGACAAGCACGGCGTGACCGCCCCCTTCTGGCTCACCGAGACCGGGCGCGAGGCGACCGCCGGCGACGCCGCCCAGGAAGAGGCGCAGCGCGTGTACTACCGCCAGGTGCTCGAGGTGATGCTCACTCGGCCGTGGTGGACGGGCACGATCTTCTACGAGGCCTTCGACGAGCCACCCGCCCCGTACACGTGGGGCGTCGTGGTGCACGACCCCGCCGCGCCCGGAGGGTACCGCGCGAAGCGCGCGCTCGCGTTCCTGAAGAAGGTGACGAGCTCCCAGCCCGCGTTCGGCGGCGCCAAGACCGACTGCGACGACGGGCTCGACAACGACCTCGACGGACGCGTCGATTTTCCGGCCGACACCGAGTGCGCGTCCGCGGCGGCCGCCTCCGAGGGCGTGGCGCCGCCGCCGGGCACGGGCAACAACGGGGGGCCGCCGCCCGGTCGCGACGCCGGCCCGCCCGAGCCCC
>CAZHGG010001191.1:0-2010 GCA_964531755.1 uncultured Polyangiaceae bacterium | reverse complement strand
AAGAAGTTTTTCTTGCCGACCCCCGAAGGTCGCTCGCGCTTCCTTCGTTCCGGGGCGCGAACCGTAGCTTCGCTTCCCCGTCCCGTCAAGCGACTTTTGTCGCTCGTCGGGGGCCTCGCGGGTGCGCGGTGCGTCGCTCGCGAGGCCGTGGATGTCTGGACCTTCGCTCCATTCGTGTCGCTTCGCAAGCGACTCGCTGAAGTATTTTGTCCACACCTTCCGCACAAGCCCGCGAAACCACAGGGGGAAAGCGCGGGGCCCTCGGCTCGGGTGCGGGCACCGTCGCGTCGGGGAGGCGCAACCTACTCGCGCGGCGTCGGGAGTCAAACCGAATCGACGGCGTGCGCCGCGGTTTCTGCAACCTAACGAAATCGTGCGCGATTCCGGCGGGCTGGCGCGTGCAGGCTGCACGCGGTCGGGGGTCATCCGCCGCCGTCGGCGTACCACAGGTTCTTGGGCTCGCGGACGAGGCTGAACTCGTGCCCGTCGCTCGCGCGCACGCGGAAGCCGCGCGCGCCGAAGGTGCCCAGGACCTCGAGGGCGATGGCGCGCTCGGCGCCCGCGGCGTCGACGTCGAGCAGCTCGAGCGGCCGGCCGCGGCCATCGCGGCGCACGGAGACCTCGGCCCAGCCCGAGGGTTCGACCGTCGACCAGCCGGCCTCGGCCGCGAGCGCCTCCATCAGCACGCGCACGCTGGTCTCCTGCGGGGCGAAGCCGGCGCGGCGGCGCAGCACGACCACGACCGCGTAGCCGTCGGGCGCCCGCAAGGCGAGCACCGCGCGCTTCCGGCCTCGGACCATGAGGCGCGTGACCTCCGCGCCCGCCGTGAGCGCGCTGGCCTCGCCGAGCAGGATGCGGAAGTGCGCGGCGAAGACCTTGAGCTCGAAGATGTCGTGCTTGCCCGCGTAGTCGACGGTCTCGCCGCCGCTGTCGACGAGGGCGGCGGCGATGGCGCCGGGGACCCGCGCGAGGAACTCGGCGAGGATGGCGGAGAACGGCGACGCCTCCATGTCGCGCGGGGCGACGGAGGCGCGGCGGAGCGCCGTGGCCGCCTTGTCGACCCGCTCGCTCACGGAGGCGCGGGGGCGGCGGCGCCGGGCGCGGGCGCCGCGAAGGTGAGGCCATCGAGCAGGGACTGCGCGGCGGGAGAGATGACCACGGCGCGGGCCTTCTGCGCGTCGGCGAGCGCCGCGTCGAGCCGCGCCTTCGAGCGGCGGCTCAGCACCTCGGGGGTGAAGAGCGGCACACGCTCGGCGAGGGGCATCGTGTAGGCGGGGATCCGCTCGACGAGGCGGATGACGTGGTACCCGAACGCCGACTCGGTGACCCCCGACTGGTCGCCCGCCTTGCCGAGGGTGAAGAGCGCCTTGACGAAGCGCTCGTCGAGCCTGCCGCCGCGCATGCGACCGTCCGCGGCGACGGCCGGCAGCACCTCGACGCGGACCTCGAGGCCGGGCGCCTTGGGTCCGTCCGCGAGGGAGAGGAACTCGTCGGCGGACTTGGCGGGCCCGACCGCGGCGAGGATGCGGTCCGCGAGGCGCCGGGCCTCCGCCGAGGCCTGACCCTCCGCCGTGAGCACCACCGCGTGCACCGCCACGCGGAGCTCGGGGTGGTCGAGCTCGACCCACACCTCCTCCGTGAGCGTGGCGATCTCGGCGGCGGTGGGCGGCCCGGCGGCGGCGGAGTCGGCCTGCACCCGCTCGACGAAGCTCCGCGCGAGCGCGGCGCGCGCGCGCACGCGGACCTCGGGGCGATCGTCGACGCCCTTCTCGAGCGCCTCGCGCGCGCCCACCGCGTCGGCGACGAGCTGCTCCAGCGCCTCGTCGCGCGAGACATGCGACTCCGCGGCGGTGCGCTGCACCACCGCCGCGGGGATGGAGATGGCGCCGCCGACCCGCGCCACGACGTCGCCGCCGAGCGTCGCGGGCGCCGGGGTGGAGCCGCACGCCGCGCACGCCGACACGAGGAGGAGGGCGGTGGCGGCGAGCGCACCCCACCGGCCAGCCCGTG
>CAZHGG010001190.1:0-2010 GCA_964531755.1 uncultured Polyangiaceae bacterium | reverse complement strand
GGTTCGAGCGCTTCGTCATCATCGTGACGTCGCTCCACCGCGACTTCCTCCCCTCCTCGTGGGGTTACTTCCGGCCGACCCTGGTGGACATCTTCATCTACCTGGGCACGCTGGGCCTCTTCTTCACGCTGTTCCTCCTCTTCATTCGCTGGGTGCCCATGATCGCGATCGCCGAGGTCAAGGCCACCCTCCCCGAGGCGGACGCGCACTACGACCCGAACGCCCCCGACGATACTGGCGGCGCGCACGATGACGAGCACGGGCACGGCGAGCCGGTCGCCGCGGAGGCCGAGTGATGTCGGACAAAGACAAGAAGCCCGCCCTGATCCTCGCCGAGTTCGGCACGGCCTACGCCGTGCTGCACGCGGCCGAGCGAGTCCGCGACGCGGGCTACAAGAGCTGGGACACCCACACGCCGTTCCCCGTGCACGGCATGGACAAGGCGATGGGCCTCGAGCAGAGCAAGCTCGGCCCCATCGTGTTCGGGGCCGCGATGACCGGCACCACCGCCGCCTTCTTCATGATGTGGTGGATGAACGGCGTCGACTACCCGCTGGTCATCGGCGGCAAGCCGGGGTTCTCGCTGCCCTCGCAGATCCCCATCATGTTCGAGCTCACCGTCCTGTTCTCGGCGTTCGCGTCGGTCTTCGGGATGCTCGGCCTGAACAAGCTGCCGCGGCACCACCACCCGCTCTTCAACTCCGACCGCTTCAACTCGTGCAGCGACGACAAGTTCTTCGTCGCGATCGAGGCGGACGACCCCAAGTTCGACCTCGAGAAGACGCAGAAGCTGCTCGAGCAGTGCCACGCCGACCACGTCGAGCTCGTGTATGACGACAACGAGGGCGGACTGCCCTCCGAGGAGGAGGCGCACGGATGAAGCCCTCGAACCGCATGCCTCGCACCGCACCGCTCGCCGCCCTCGCGCCGCTCGCGCTCGTCGCCCTCGCCGCCGGCCTCGCCGGCTGCCGCGGCCAGACCAGCAAGGAGTCGCCGCTCTTCGGTATCCGCAACATGTACGACCAGCCCCGGTACGACGTGCAGGAGGAGAGCCCCTACTTCGAGGACAAGCGCACCATGCGCCCCATCCCCGAGGGCACGGTGCCGCGCGAGCGCGACCCCGACCGCACGGTCACCACCGGCCGCACCGACGACAACATGGGCTATCTGCTCACGGTGCCCAAGTCGGTCGTCGACGCGCACGGCGGCATGGAGCAGACGCTCCTCCGCGGCCAGGAGCGCTACGGCATCTTCTGCGCCCCGTGCCACGACAACACGGGCAGCGGCCAGGGCATGGTGAAGAAGCGCGCGGTGGCCGGCGGCGCGGGCGCCTTCGCGCCGCCCACGTTCCACCAAGACCGCATCCGGCACATGCCCGACGGTCAGCTCTACGCGACCGTCTCGAATGGCAAGAACAACATGCCGGCCTACCCGCAGATTCAGGTGAATGACCGCTGGGCGATCGTCGCGTACGTGCGCGCGCTCCAGCTCAGCCAGGCGAAAGTGCCGCAGGAGCCGACGCTGTGAGCGAGAAATCCAAGAAGTCCTCTTCCAAGAAAGAGGCCGTCTACACCATCGAGGGCACGCCCTGGGCGAACGCCTGGAAGATCGCGGCCGGCGTCGGCGGGGTGGGCCTGCTCCTGTCCCTCGCGGGGCTCGCCATCGACGCGAAGCGCTTCGCGTTCTCCTACCTGTTCGCCTTCGTCGCGTTCCTCCTCGTGGGGCTCGGCTCGGTGTTCTTCATCCTCATCAACCGCATGACCAGCGCGGGCTGGAGCGTCACCGTCCGCCGCGTCGCCGAGTTCTGCGCCGCCGGCCTCGTGGCCTTCCCGGTGCTCTTCGTCCCCGTGTTGCTCTCCGCCGGTCACCTCTTCCCCTGGTGGAACGGCGCGGGCGAGCACGGCGGCGGCGAGCACCACGCCTCGATCGCCCTCGTCGCCGAGGCGCAGGCCGCTCAGCACGGCGCGGCCCCGGAGCACGCGGCCCCGCCTGCGGCGGGTGAGCACGGCG
>CAZHGG010001189.1:0-2014 GCA_964531755.1 uncultured Polyangiaceae bacterium | reverse complement strand
CGCGTGCGCGTGGAGGCTGCGGCGGACGCCCGCGAGGCCCCGGACGCGGGCGAGAGGGACGCCCTCGAAGCGCCGCGCGGCGACGACCCGCGCGCGCTGCGCGCCGAGCAGAATCGGTGATGTGGCCGTGCCTCTATCCGGTCCCGAGGAACCCGAAGAGCAGGTTGAGGGTGAGCGCGACGACGACGGTGTTCTGCACGAACGAGAGCAGCGCGTGGCCGAGCACCGTGCGGCGAATGCGCGTGCAGGTGACCGCGACGTCGCCCACCTGGAAGCACATGCCGATGCCGAACGCGAAGTACGCGAAGTCGATGTCGGACGGCGGCTCGCTGCCCGGGAAAGCGAGGCCGTTCGGCTCCACGCGGCGGTAGTGGAGGCGCGCGTACCGGAGCGCGTACGACGTGTGCGTGAGGAGCCACGAGAGCACCACCGCGGCGATGCCGAACCCGGTCCACAGCGCGTGGCCTCCAGGCAACATGTTGTTCGCGCGCCGGATCACGAAGATCGCGGCGAACAGGCTGAAGACGCTCGAGCCCACTGCGAGCATCCACACGAGCGAGGGGCCGAGGTCGTCCACCACGGCGCGCGCGCGCGTCCGCTCGGCCGGTGACCGCAGGATCACGTTCCAGGCGAGCGCGAGCATCACGAGCGCGCCGAGGTCCCACCCGACGACCCCGCGGAGACCGAAGGCGCAGGGGGCCGGGACCAGGGTCGCGGCGACGAGGCCAGCCAGCACGGCGGCGAGGAGGCGTCCGGTCGCGCGGCGCGGGTCGATCAGACGCGCGAGCCGCGAGCGGGTGCGGGCTGCGTGGCCGTTCCGGCGTGACGCGTGGGCGAGCGGGCGCTCCCCCTCGGTCGCGTCGTCGTCGCGACCCTGGCGCGTCATGGGGCCCGCACCGCGCCAGGGGGCGCTGGGACGTGCGCGTCACGCGGGGGTCGCGGGGCCCGGTGGGCCAGCGCGACCGTCGGCCACGAGCTCCGGTCGGGGGTCATGGTGCACTCGTAGTGCGTTGGCCGCGTCGCGTAAATGCTCGGCTTGGGGCGCCGCCGGCGCTCCGCGGGGAGCCGGGGAGCGCGTCCCCCCGGAGACGGGAACGCAGACTTTGGCGCGGGCCGCGCACGCCTGCCGCGGCCTCCGCGAATACGCCCGCCGCGGCGTGGGTTCGCTTGAGGGGCCGAGGCCGCCGCCGATCGGCTCGCCGCCGCTGAGTCGCCGGGGATGCACCCTACCGACGACGACCGACCGCCGCCCTCCGCCTTGACCTGCCTCGTGGCCCCGGGGCTCGACGGATGTCTCACGCGCGCCGCGCTGCACCGCCATCGCAGAAGCGCGAGCGCCTGCGCGTGGTGGGGGCCGTCGACCTCCGATAAGGTGACGAGGTGTCCACCGCCGCGCCCGCCTCGAGCGTCGTCTTGCGCCCCGTCGTCGACGCGGATCTCCCCACGCTCTTCGAGCACCAGGCCGACCCCGAGGCCGCGCGGATGGCCGTGGTGATCCCCCGGTCGCGCGCCGAGTTCATGGCCCACTGGGAGCGCCTGCTCCGCGCGCCGGCCCCGCGGCTCGTCGTGCGGGCCATCGAGGCCGACGGCGTCCTCGTGGGGACCGTGAACTGCTTCCAGCGGCTCGGGCTGCCGGAGGAGGGCGCGGGGGAGTCGGAGCTCGACTTCGTGGGGTATTGGCTCGCGCGCGCCCACTGGGGGCGCGGCATCGCCACGCGGGCGCTCGCGGCGCTCGTGCGGGAGGTCGCGTCGCGCCCGCTCCACGCGCGCGCCGCGACCTCGAACACAGCCTCGCTCCGCGTGCTCGAGCGCTGCGGGTTCCGCGTGATCGGGTATCGGCGCTCGTCAGAGGGGGACGCCCGCTTCCCCGTGTGCGAAGAGGCCTTGCTGCGGCTCGACTCATGAGCCGGGCGACGGCGCCGAGGCGAGCTGCGTGGGTATCGTGAACCTGAACGTGAGCCCCGAAGGGGCGAACGAAGGCCTATGCGAAGCGACCGAAGGGAGCGCGGCATGA
>CAZHGG010001188.1:0-2015 GCA_964531755.1 uncultured Polyangiaceae bacterium | reverse complement strand
CCAAAGTAGTTCTTCCCGAAGAACTCCATGTTGTAATACTCGTGGTTCATGTGAAACGCGAAGTACTCTTGCCAGCGCAAGACAGGCTCGTTCCACATCCACGGCCACAGCCCAATGAACACCAGCGGGCCGAGCACGGCCATCGCGACGAGCGCGGCGGGCACGGGCAGCCGACCGGCCTTGAGCTCTCGGCCGAGGGTCTCCTTCTGGAAGAGGAGCGCGTGCGGCAGGAACACGCCGGGGAGCATCCACGCGTTGTGCTTGGTCTCGAGGGTGAGGCCGTACATGAGCCCGGCGGCGATGGCCCACGCGAGGCCCCCGTCGCGCTGGGAGCGCCAATACACGTAGATGCACGCCGTCCACATGGCCATGATCGGCACGTCGAAGCACGCGAGGTGCGCGTGATAGAACACGTTGGGCATGAGCCCGAGGAGCACGGCCCCCATGACGCCGGCCCGCCGGGAGGAGAGCTGCGCGCCAAACAGATAGGTCACGTAGATGGCCAGCCCCATCATCAGCATTCCGGGGAACCGGAACGCGGTGCTCGCGTCGGCGAAGACCTTCCACTTCTCGTGGAGGAACATCCACGAGAGGGCGAACAGGCTCTTCATGAGCGAGGGGTGCTCGTGGTTCGTGACCCACACCGAGTCGATGAAGGGGCGCTTCATGGCCTCGGCCGGGCGCTCCCCGAGGGCGCGGAACCACGTCGCGTATCGGCTGGCGGCGCTGAAGTAGAAGCCCTCGTCGCGCGCGAAGCCGAGGCTCCGCGCGGTGCGCAGCAGCCACACCACGTAGAGCGCGCCGAGCCCGAGGCCGATCGCGTGGTCACGCGGCTCGAGGTCGCCGGGGGCGCGGGCGCGGGCAGGCGCGGGGCGAGACGCGGGCGCCTTGGCGGCGTCGCGCGCCGGCTCTTCGCGCGCGGGACCTTCGCTCACCGGCGCTTCGCTCACCGGCTCCTCGCGCGATGGCTCCTCGCGCGATGGCTCCTCGCGCGATGGCTCCTCGCGCGCGGGCGCTTCGCTCGCGGGCTCTTCGCGCGCCGGCGCGGACTCGACGGGCTCTTCGCTCACGGGCTCCCCTCTCGCGTGTCCGCCTCGAAGCAGTAGTGGCGCCGGTTCGCGTTGGCGGCGCGAATGTCGGCGATGAGGTCGGTGGTCCTCCCAGCGAGGTCGGGCGTGCCGAACTCGAAGGCCGCCCACCCCATGCCGTCCTTGTGCTCGGCCCGGCCGACGAGGCCGAGCTCGGTGCGCAGCTCGAGCGAGACGGGCACGCCCAGCTTGTCGCGCTCGGCCTCGTTCTGGAGGCCGTGGTGCCCGTGCAGCGCGGCCCCGAAGCGCACGCCGCGGAAGCGCACGCGGAGCACCGCCGCGCCGCCCAGCGGCGGGGCGAAGAGGCACACCCGCGGATCGTGGTCGAGCGCGTGGACGATGCTCACGCCCACGAACGTGCCCGCGCACTGGAAGCGCTCGCCCGGGATCGCGGGGCCCGCGCCGAGGCCGCCGGCCTGCACGCGGCCCCGGGTGAAGGCGCACGGCGTCTCCACGTCGCCGTCGACCCGCGAGACCGCCATCTTCGCTGGCGAGACCCTGAGCACGAGGTCGTCAAGGACCTTGACTGGATGGGGGTTCTCGTACGTGCGGACCACGAGGCGGCCCACGGCCTGCTCATCGAGCACCTTCCACCCGGCGAGCTCGGGCCGCCGCGCGCCGCGCGCGCTCACCTCGACGGCGCGCGGAAACCGGGTCTCGTCGGGGCGGGCGGTCCGCGCGAGGCTCGCGAGCTCGTCGCCGAGCTGCGCGCGCCCCACGGGGTCCTCCCACTTGGGCGCGAAGAGCAGCAGATCCTCCGGGCGAAGCTTGGCCTTCACCACGGCGCGCGCGGCCTGCCAGTCCGCGTCGGGGGCGACGCTGTGGGTCTGCACGAGGTGCGCGCCGAGCTAGAGCGCGCCGACCACGGGCACCGCGAGGAAGGCCCAGCGCCCGAGCCGCGCGGCGAGCGCGGCGGGCGCGCGAGGC
>CAZHGG010001187.1:0-2015 GCA_964531755.1 uncultured Polyangiaceae bacterium | reverse complement strand
CGAACGAAGGTCTAGGGCGGCCCCGAGCCGTAGGCGAGGTGTCGCCATGAACGACGCCCACGGTACCACGCGTTGGCTTCGAGCCCTCGCTCGTGCGGCGCCCCGCGGTCGCGTTTGCGGGCAGCGGGCCCGCAAGCTACGCCTTCGTGGGAGGTTCTAACCAATGTATTCCACACGCGTCGCGCGGGTGCTCGCCGTCGCGGTGGTCGCGGCGGCGCCGCTCGCGTGTGGGGCGGAGCCGGCGTCCCCGCCGCCGGCCTCCACGCTCGACATCGCGGCGGCGTGCGCAGAATACGTCGCCGCGTACGAGACCGCCGCTTCCTGCAGAGACGTCGACGTCGTCCCGCCAGGGCAAGCGCCGGTGCCCTCCAAGCAACTTCGCGCGAGGAAGCTCTTCGAGGAGCGGTGTCGCGCGTGGCTGGGCGCGCCTGGCAGCGGCCTCACCCCCGCGCTCCTGCACGCCTGCTCCGCCCGCGTTCGGGCCCAGTGCCTTCAGCCCTCCTATCCGCTCGTCTTCTCGTGGGACTATCACCGGTCGGCGTTTTGTGACTTCGACATTCCCGGCACACTGCCGGACGGCGCCGCGTGTGGAGACCCCACGCAATGTGCCGGCGGGGGCTGCTCCGGTAGGTGTGGCACGTGCGTCTCGCGCGCGGCCGTGGGGGATTTCTGCCACCCCCACGGGTGCGCCAAGGGCGGCCGCTGCGCATTCTGCAAGTTCGAGGGTTGCGTCGGGGTCCGGTGCGAGACGGCGCCCAGACTGAGGGACGAGGGGGAAGACTGCACAGATGGCAGTTCGTGCGCGAACGGCCTCGTCTGTGGCCTCGCGAGCACCGGCACCTGCGCTCTGCTCGGCGCGCCGGGCACGGCCTGCACGAACGACGAGAACTGCCTCTTCCATCGGTGCGTCTTCGGAGTGTGCGACGTCCAGGCCTCCGTGGGCGGCGTGTGCTCCCACGACCAGCAATGCCGACCCGGACTGGTCTGCAATTGTGGAACAGCGCGCCGTTGCGAGCCATCAGGCGGCCGCTGCGTGCCCGCGACGGCCCCGGCCCCCGCCCCAAAGCTACCGCTGGGAGGCAAGTGCGATTTCGGCAGCGACTGTGCCTCTGAGAGTCGCTGCCTGAACCGCACGTGCGTCCCGCTCGCTCGCCTCGGCGAGTCCTGTCGAGCGACTCTCGACTGCGAGGACAACCCCTTCGTCGAGTGCATCGCCGGTACGTGCCAGCTCTACGATCCCGGCGCGTGCAGCGCCTCGCGCCGTGGCATCGCCGACGGAGCTCCCCGCACGATCCCGCCCGGCATCCTCGCGCCTCCCGGGAGGCCTTGAGTGCATGTCCTACCCCGACACGCGAGTCGTGTTGAGGGCGGGAGTCTACGGTGCGGAACCGTGTGACTTCGACATTCCCGGCACGCTGCCGGACAGCGCGCCATGTGGGGACTCTACTCCGTGTGCCGGCGCCGCTACCCCGACCGTGGCCGGTGTGGCACGTGCATCTCGCGCGCGGCGGTGGGCGAGCTCTGCGCGCCGCACGGGTGCGCGAAGGGCGCGGTCTGCCCGTACTGCAACGGAGTGGGTTGTCAGGTCGGGTTTCGCTGCGTGGCGGTATCCAACCGCCAACGGTCTCTGAACCCGCCCCCTACTCATCCTCGTAGTCGCCCTCACGGCTCGAGCAACACGCTGCCCTCGTAGGCCTCGAGGAGCGCCTCGAGCACGGCGATCTCGCGCCGCAGCTCTTCGCCCTTTTCGGTGTCGGCCACCCTGCGCGGGGGCTCGTGCGACGCGAGCGTGGTCACCGTGGGGATGATGTCGGCGCCCGACGCCACGGCCTCCTCGACCGACTCGAAATGGTGGTGCTGCGCGAGCGCCGTGCGCCCCGCCTCGATAACCAACGTGAACCCCTTGTCGCCGTAGGCCTCGGAGAACGCGCCGTCGATGGTGACCGCGCGCCCGCTGCGTTTCACCGGCGACTCGCCCGCCTCGAGCTTCACCGGCACGTGCCCGTTCACGATGA
>CAZHGG010001186.1:0-2016 GCA_964531755.1 uncultured Polyangiaceae bacterium | reverse complement strand
TCCTCCTTCATCTTGGTCTTGATGAGCGAGTGCCCGGTCTTCCACACGATGGGCCGGCCGCCGTGCTTCGCGATGTCGTCGTAGAGGGTCTGCGAGCACTTCACCTCGCCGATGATCGCGGCGCCGGGCGACTTCGCCAGCAACGCGCGCGAGAACAAGATCATGAGCTTGTCGCCCCACACGATGTCGCCGTTCGCGTCGACGGCCCCGAGGCGATCGGCGTCGCCGTCGAACGCGAGGCCCACGCGCGCGCCGGTCGCCTTCACGCGCGCGATGAGCGCCTCGAGGTTCTTCGGCACGGTGGGGTCGGGGTGGTGGTTCGGGAAGCGGCCGTCCATGTCGCAGAAGAGCGGGTCGGGCTCGAGCCCGAGCTCGCGCATCACGCGGAGCGCGAGCGGCCCGCCGGCGCCGTTGCCGGCGTCGAGCACGAAGCGCGGCGACGAAGCGCCGAACGCGAAGCCCTTCTTCATCACGTCGACGTACGCCGGCTGCACGTCGACCTCCTCCACGGAGCCGGGGCCGGGCGCGGCGTAGCGCTCGTCCTCGAGGACGCGCTTCAGCGCCTGGATGTCCTCGCCGAAGAACGAGGCCTTCCCCTTCATGATCTTGAAGCCGTTCTCGTCGCCGGCGTTGTGGCTGCCCGTGATCATCACGCCGCCGTCGGTGCCGAGGTGGTGCACGCCGAAGTACAACATCGGCGTGGGGCCGACGCCGAGGTCGACCACCCGCGCGCCGCCCTCGGTGAGGCCCTTCAGGAGTGCGGCGTGGAGGCGGGGGCTCGAGAGGCGGCAGTCGCGCGCCACGCACAGGCGCGGGGTGGCGGTGCCGGCGGCCGCGCCGAGCTGGGTGGCGAGGCCGCGCCCGAGGCCGTAGGCGAGCTCGTCGGTCAGGTCGCGGTCGGCGACGCCGCGGATGTCGTACTCACGGAAGATGTGCGAAGGGACACGCATCCGGTGAGCATCGCACGGGGCAAAAGCCGCGGGAAGCGGCGCGCCGCGGCGCACGCCCGAAAGCACGCGGCGGGCCGTCGCTCTTGAGGTAAGGTCCGCGCTCGGTGGACGCCCTCCCCCCATCCGCTCCTCCCGCCGCGCCGCCGCCGCTGCCGCCGTACGTGTACGCGGCCGCCGACGTGCGCCCGCGCCAGTCGCGAGAGATCGAGCTCTGCGAGCGCGCCAGCGGCACCGACTGGGTGTACCTGTCCGGCCTCGTCGGGGGCCTCGTCGGCACGGTCGCGCTCGACACCGCGGTGTTCCGCCAGGCGGGCACGCAGCGCGTCTCCGAGGGCGAGAGCTACGACGCGTGGCGCGCGCGCGTCGACGGCGATCTTTCGTACCCCGCGGTGCGCACGTTCGGCGCCGGGCTCGTGGGCCTCAGCACCGGCGCCCTCATCGGCGGGATGTACCTCGCGCTGCCCAAGTGCGATCGCTCCTTCGCGTACGGGCCCCCGCCCGAGGGCACGGGCCGCTCGGTGTGGCCCACGGCGCTCACCCTCGCGCTCGCGTCGGCCGCGCTCGGCCCGATCGTGGTCGCCGTCGAGACGGGCGCCCCCTACGGGCGCACGCTCGAGTGGGAGGTGTCGGAGCGCTCGGTCCACTTCATCGTGCCGGCCTTCACCGGCTTCGCCGGGGCGCTCTTGCCGTACCTGCTCCCGCCCAAGACCTGGCGCGCGGCGCGGGAGATCGAGCGCATCCGCGCGGGGGCCACGGCGCACGGCGGCGCGTATGTAGGATACACGCTTCGCTTCTGACGCGGCGAAGCCCAACGCGCGTACCCTGCGTTAGGATGGCCCGATGGTGCTCGGACTCGGGAGCGCTCCACGACGGCGGCGCCGGGTGTTTCGGCTGCTCGCGGGCGGTCTGCTCGCCTGGCTCGGGCTCGGCGCGGCCTGCGGTGGCGTCGAGCCCCTAGGCGCCAGCGACGTCGACGGGGGCTCCGACGTGGGCGGCGAGGTCGCGCCGCTCGCGCCCGAGGGCTCCTCGGATGCGCCGCGCGACGTCTCCGACGCCGCGCTCGGGG
>CAZHGG010001185.1:0-2028 GCA_964531755.1 uncultured Polyangiaceae bacterium | reverse complement strand
CCCGCGCCCTCGCGCGCGCGCTCCCCCGGTTCCCGGAGGAGGCCCGCCGCGCCGGCGTGCTGGCCACGGTCACCGTGCGCTACGTCGTCCGCGAAGACGGCAGCGTCACCGACGTGGTGATCGTGCGAGGCCACCCGCTGCTGGACGCCGAGGTCGTGCGCGCCGTGTCGGCGTGGCGCTTCGCGCCGGCCACGCTCGAGGGTCGCCCCGTGCGCGTCGTCCGCTTCGCGAAGTTGCCATTCAGGCCTCGCGTCTAATTGGCACTCTCTCCTTCGATATCCGCACCGCACTCGTCACTGTCGATCACGCCCAGAGGAGTCTCCGAATGAACCTCAACCCCTTCCACATTTGGGCCTCGATGGGCCCGCTGAGCAAGCTCATCGCGGCGGTCCTCCTGGCGATGGCGGCCACGACGATCGCCATCGCCGTCGAGCGCTGGCTCTCCCTCGCGCGGGGCTCGCGCGCCACGCGCACCTTCATGAAGACCGCCCTGCCCATCCTGGAGCGCGGGCGCTTCGAGGACCTCGCCGACCTCGCACCGGCACACGCCCAGTCGCCGTTCGCGCGGCTCATCGGCCCCACGCTGCGGAAGCTCACCTCGAAGCGCGGCACGGTGGACGCCGTGGAGCTCGTGCGCCGCGAGTCGGAGCGCCAGAAGGAGGCCGTGAGCGGCGAGCTGCGGCGCGGCCTCTCGGTCCTCGCGAGCATCGGATCGGTGGCCCCCTTCGTGGGGCTGCTCGGCACGGTCGTGGGCATCATCTCCGCCTTCCAGGGGATCGCCGCCACGGGCTCCGGCGGGCTCGGCGCGGTGTCCGCGGGCATCGCGGAGGCGCTCGTGGAGACCGCGCTCGGCCTCCTGGTCGCCATCCCCTCGGTGCTCCTCTTCAACCAGCTCAACGCGTCGATCACGACGCTCGAGGGCACGCTCGCCCGCGCGACGGGCGAGCTCATCGACGACCTCGAGAACCGGCGCGACGAGGGCTCCCTCGAGGCGGCCGAGTGAGCGCGCCCGCGCACGGGCCGGGAGACGCGAGCCGGGCGAGGGCACGCCGGCCGTCGCTCGTGCCGGCGACGCGCCCCGCCGGCAGGCCCGCCGTCTTGCCCGAGATCAACGTCACGCCCCTCGTCGACGTGGTGCTCGTGCTGCTCATCGTGTTCATGGTCAGCGCGCCCCAGCTCGAGCACGGCGTGCGGGTCGAGCTGCCGAGCGTGACCCGCCCGTACGACGCCCATAAGAAGGCATCCGTGGACCCCGTCGTCGTCACCCTGACGTCGAGCGGCGCCACGTATTACGAGAAGGAGCCGGTCACCCCGGAGGCGCTCGCCGAGCGGCTCACGGAGATCCGCGCGACCGCCCCCGAGCGCAAGGTCGTGCTGAAGGCGGACGCGACCGTGCCGTACGGCAAGGTCCGCGCGCTGTTCGCGCGCGTGCAGGGCCTCGGCTTCCCGGGCTGCGCCCTGCTCGTCGACAAGCAGGAGAAGAGCTGATGGCCATCAGCCTCGAGTCGAGCCCTCGCAAGGCGCGCGGCGCCACGCCGCAGATGAACGTGACGCCGCTCGTGGACGTCGTCCTCGTGCTGCTCATCGTCTTCATGGTGATTGCGCCCCTCTTGTCCAAGAAGTTCAGCCTCGCCCTCCCGAAGCAGGCCGACGCGAAGAGCGCGCAGCCGGCCGACGTCCCCGTGGTGCTGACGGTGGCGAGCGACGGCGCGCTGCGTATCAACCGCGAGCCCGTCCCCGCGGCCGAACTCGGCGCGCGGATCGAGCGTGTGCTCGCGGCGCGAGCAGACAAGACCGTGTGCTTCGACGCGGACGACGGCGCGCCCTTCGGGCTCGCGGTGCACACGATGGACGTGGCGCGCGCCCACGGGGCGAGCACCGTCTCGATCCTCACGGCGAAGGCGGAAGAGTAAGCGGCCTCGCGGCCAGGAGCCCCCCATGCGATCCCCCAGACCCCACGAGCGGCGCCGCGCGCGCCGACAGGCGACGTGCGTCCTCTTCACGGCCCTCACGGCCCTCGTCGCCTCC
>CAZHGG010001184.1:0-2037 GCA_964531755.1 uncultured Polyangiaceae bacterium | reverse complement strand
CCGCCCGCCACCTCCGCCTCCGCATTCGCCTCCGCGTCCGCGGCGCCTGACGCGGCGCTCGCGGAGCCGCCCGCCTCGGACGCGGGCGACGGCGAGGCCGGGGCCGCGCTCGACGTCCCGCCCCGCCCGATGGTCCGCGGCGCTGGGCACTTCAGCCTTCTCTTCGCCGCTGCGCGCGCGCTCGAGATGAAGGACGACCAGAAAGACAAGCTCGACGCGGTCGCGAAGCCGTTCCTCGGCCTCCCCGACCCGAAGGAGGGCGCGCGCGCCGTGCAGGCGGAGCTCGCCCGCGAGGTGAAGGCCGGGAAGATGGAGCCCGCGAAGCTCGACCCCCTGCTCGCCTCGCTCGAGAAGGCGACCAAGCAGCGGCGCGAGCTCGAGCAGAGCGGCCTCGACGCGCTGCACGCGGCGCTCGACCCGGCGCAGCGCAAGTCGGTCGTCGCCGCCATCCGCCCGCGCATCGCGGTCCACGACGCGGACAAGGCGCCTCCGCCCGACCCCGGCGCGGACGCGCGTGTGGTGGAGCGCCTCGCGAAGACCCTCGCCCTCGACGACGCCCAGCGAAAGCAAGCGGAGGTGTTCTTCCCGAAGGGCATGTCGCAGAAGGCCCAGGCGGACCGCGACGAGCGACGCAAGCAGCTCGAGGCTCTCCTCACCGCCTTCGAGAAGCCGACGTTCAGCGCGCGGCGGCTGCCGCCCCCGGACCCCAAGCGGCTCCGCGTGCCCTTCCAGGAGCAGGTGAAGCTCCTCGGCCAGCTCGTGCCCATCCTGCGCCCCGAGCAGCACGCGCGCCTCGCCGACACCATGAACCAGGGCCCCGGCGGCGGGCTGCTCGGGGGCCACGGGCTCGAGGGGCCGGGCGGCCCGCACGGCATGCCCCTTCGCCGCCGGCCCCACGGCGGCGGGCGCACCGACGAGCCCTGAGCCGCATGTTCGACTTCTTCAAGCGGCGCCGGCGCGAGGCGCTGCGCGCCGAGCCCTTCCCCGAGGCGTGGCGGGAGATCCTCCGCCGCAATGTTCCCCACGCCGCACGGCTCACGCCGGACGAGCGCGCGGAGCTCGAGCAGCTCACGCGCATCTTCCTCGCCGAGAAGACCTTCGAGGGCTGCGACGGGCTCGAGCTCACCGACGAGATCCGCGTCACCATCGCCGGGCAGGCGTGCCTCCTGCTGCTGAACCGCGAGACCGACGTGTACCCGGAGCTCGAGATCGTGCTCGTGTATCCCCGCGCCTACCGCGCGCCGGCGCGGCGCCAGAGCGGGGCCGTGGTGATCGAGGGTGAGGAGGCGCGGCTCGGCGAGTCGTGGTCGCGCGGCATGGTGGTGCTCGCCTGGGACCACGTGTCCACGGCGGCGCGCCACCTCGGCGGTGGGCACAACGTCGTGCTCCACGAGTTCGCCCACCAGCTCGACGCCGAGGAGGGCGACATGGACGGCGTGCCCGAGCTCGGCTCGAGCGCCCGCTACCTCGGCTGGGCGCGGACCTTTGGCGAAGAGTTTCAAGAGCTTACACAGCGACTGCACGCCGGCCGTCGGAGCGACATCGACCCCTACGGGGCGGCGAGCCCCGCGGAGTTCTTCGCCGTGGTGACCGAGATGTTCTTCGAGCGGCCCCGCGCCCTCCGCCGGGGGCACCCGGAGCTCTACGCGGAGCTCTCCGCGTTCTACCATCAGGACCCCGCCACGGTCGCCGAGCGGCAGCCCCCGTAGCGGTCAACGCCGTCAACCTTTTTCTGGAGGGAGAGAGAGCTCGACCGTGGCGAGCACGATCGGCGCGCCTTAGGATGGGTGGGAGATCGCAGCGTCCGGAAGTGCCTGATCGTCAGGGTGCGGCTCGCGCGGAGGTTGACATGGACCCGAGGAAGACGTGGGCGTGGGCCCTGCTCTTGAGTGGCGCGTGCGCCGGTGCGGCGTGCACCACGGCCGATCCCGTCGCCCCCCCCGCCGACGCCGCGACCGACGCCACCGCGCCCGACGCCGCACCCGACGCCACCGCAGACACCTCGACCGACGCCACCGCAGACACGGCCGCGGACAC
>CAZHGG010001183.1:0-2038 GCA_964531755.1 uncultured Polyangiaceae bacterium | reverse complement strand
GCCGGCGGCGCTCGCGCGCTAGGAGCGAGCGAGGGGCGCGCGCCGCTCGCGCCAGGGGAGCTCGTCCTCGAGGACCTTGGAGAGCGCGAGCACCGCGCCGTCGGCGTAGCGGCGGCCGATGAGCTGCACGCCGAGCGGGAGCCCCTCGTCGGTGAGGCCGATAGGCACAGACGCCGCGGGTTGGCCCGTGATGTTCGCGGCCGCGGTGAACGCGCCGAGCTCCGCCGCCCTCGCGAAGATCTGCGCCGGCGGCTCGTCGGTGCGCGCGAGCCCCAGGCGTGGCGCGGGGCCGGCCACGGTGGGCGTCAGGACGATGTCGGCCTCGCCCTGCCACGCGAGGAGCGCGCGCTCGAGCTCGAGGCGGAGGAGCTCGACCTCGGCCTTCGTGCGGTGGCGGCCTGCCTCGGCGATCCAGCGGGTCACGGGCTGGGTGTCGCGCCAGCGGACGAGCGGTGCGTCCGAGGTGAGCTTCTGCCACAGCGGCAGGAAGCTCTCGAGCGTGAGCCCCGGCGTGCCCCGGAGCTCCTCGACCTCGTGCCCGAGCCGCTCGAGCAGCCTCGCCACGCGGAGCACGTGGTCGCGCGCCGCGGGGGTGACCTCGGCCACGTCGCTCTGCACCGTGAAGCGCACGAGCAGCTTGCGCGGCGCCTCGAGGGCGAGCGATTGGAAGGGCCGCGGCGGCGGCGGCGCCCAGTGGGGCTTGCCGACGGTGACGCCGGCCATCGCGTCCAACATGGCGGCCGCGTCGAGCACCGTGTGGGCGAGGGGCCCGTCGGTGTAGAGCAGCGTCTCGTCGGGGAAGCCGAAGGCGTTGCGCACGCGCCCGCGCGACGGCTTCAGGCCGTAGAGGTGACAGAACGCTGCGGGGATGCGCACCGAGCCCGCGCCGTCGCTGCCCTGGGCGATGGGGACGAGCCCCGCCGCGACGGCCGCGCCGGACCCGCCGCTCGAGCCGCCCGCGCTGTGGGCCGTGCTCCACGGGTTGGCGGTGGGCGGGTGGATGTCGGGCTCCGTGACGGGCATCACGCCGTACTCGGAGGTCGCGAGCTTGCCGAGCAGCACGAAGCCGCTCGCGCGGAGGCGGCTCGTCATGCGGTCGTCGAGAGGCGACCAGGTGACACGCGCCCCCCGCGAGCCGAAGCGGGCGCGTTGCCCCGCGACGAGGTTCAGATCTTTGACCGCGGTGGGCACGCCGAAGAAGGGCGGGAGCGACCGCGATCGCCGGGCGAGCACCTGGTCTTTCGCCCTGGCGTCGCGGAGCGCGTCGTCGCGGAAGACCGCGACGAAGGCGGCGAGCGCCGGGTTCTTGCGCTCGATACGTGCAAGATACATGGAAACGAGCTCCTCGCTCGAGACCTCCCGCTCCCGGAGGAGCGCGGCGAGCTCGAGGGCGGGCGAGTCGGCGACGTCCATGCAGGGTCGTTACCACGCCGCCGTCGGGCCGCGCGAGCCCGGCGGACGGCCGCGCCCCCGGCGCCCGCCGCGGCGTCGATTTTTTCGGGTCGGGCGGCGCGCCCGGGGGTATCAGTGAAGGATGCTCGACAAAGCCGTATCCAAGCGCCGCTTCAAGGGGATGCTCGCGCGGGTGTTCTCCGACGGCGTGGTCAACGACGCAGAGGCCGAGGAGGTGCGCGCGTTCCTCTCCTCGGGCGAGCTCACCCCCGACGAGGTGAAGGAGGTGATCGCCGATTTCGTGCAGCTCACGTGGCGCGTCACCGTGGCCGACAGTGAGATCTCGGAGCGTGAGAAGGTGAGGCTCCGCGAGATCGTGCGCGTGCTGGAGATCCCGCAGAGCACCCTGCCGCCCGCGTGGGCGGAGGCGCTCCTCCAGCCGTGACCCCTCCGGGGAAACCCAGCGAGCCGGGGTAGCTCAGCGCGGCGGCTCACGCCGCCGCCTCGCGCCCAGCGCGAGCGCCGCCACGATCATCGCCGCGCCCACGAGGGGCTCGACCCCATGCGGCGCGGCGGCGCCCACCGAGCAGCCCTTCTTGGGCGGCGCCTCCTTCGGCGGGCCGAGCGCTGGCGCGGGCGCGCTCGC
>CAZHGG010001182.1:0-2040 GCA_964531755.1 uncultured Polyangiaceae bacterium | reverse complement strand
GACCACGCCGCGCCTCGCGTAGGCCAGCACCACGGCGGCGGGCACGTAGACGCCACGGGTGCGGGTGCCCGCAGCGAGCGGGAGGCTCGGGGGCGCGCCGCGGGCGGCCGGCCCACCGCCCACCGCGAGGACCGGGGCGCCCGGCGTGAGCCCGTGGTCGTCCTCCACCCGAGGCAGCCCGAGGTGCTCGACCGTGCGGCGACGCGGCGACGCGGCCCACCGCCCGAGCGCCCCGCCGAGCTCGTCTCCCAAGACGTCGGCGCCCCGGCCACCCGCGAGGAGCGCGAGCAAGGCCGAGGCCCCGAGGACGCCCGCGAGCGCGAAGCGACGGGTGAGCTCAGGCCTCGGCCGGCGCTCCGCCCCCGTCGTCGCTGTCGTCGTCGTCGTCGTCGTCGTCATCGTCGTCTTCCATGTCGGGCAGCGACGGCTCGGACGGGAGCTCGCGCCCTTCCTTCGCGGCGAGCTGACGATCCTTCTCTCGCTGCGCCTTCAGCTGAGCGACCCGCTGCATGATCGCCGGCTTGGGCGCCACCATGACGGTCATGGTGCGCGCTTCCATCATGGCGCGTGTCTCGACGTTCGCCAGGTCCTCGGTGCCGTGGATGACGAGCGTGAGCTGCTCCTGCGCCTTCTCGGGGTGCGTGATCTCGCGGCCGCGGAAGCGCACCGTGAACTTCACCTTGTGACCGGCCTCGAGGAACCGCCGCGCCGCCTTGATCTTGAAGGCGATGTCGTGATCGTCCGTCTTGGGGCGGAGCTTGACCTCCTTCACCTCGACCACGGTCTGCTTGCGCTTCGCCTCGGCGGTCTTCTTCTTCTCTTCGTACTTGTACTTCCCGAAATCGAGGATCTTGCACACCGGGGGCTCGGCCTTGGGGTTCACCTCGACAAGATCGAGGTTCGCCTCCTGCGCGCGCTTGAGCGCCTCGTGCGTGGGGAGCACGCCGAGCATCTCGCCTTCGGGGCCGATGACACGGACCTCCGGGACGCGGATGCGGTGGTTGACTCGAATCTGAAAGCCGCGCTGCTGTTGACGCGGATCGAAGCGGGGACGACCCATGGCCATGTGGCGTACTTGACCTCCGAAAAGGGGAATAAAACCCGCGGCGAGGCCGCGTGCGCACGGTTCTGCGAGTTTTTCGGCCTCACGTCAATGGACATCGGAGAAATCGCCCCCGCGCGCGGGGCCCCGCGGGGCGCCACGCCCGCCCGCGCTCAGCGGTCGCGGGTGCCCGCCGTGCCGAGGCCCAGCAGGCCGCCCACGTACGCGGCGCCGAGCGGGCCCGCCGGCGCGGAGAGCGTGCTCGATAGGAGCTGCCCGTCGAGGCAGACGGCGAACACGTTGAAGGGCAGCCAGCACGCGAGGCCCTGGAAGGCGTCGACGGGGCGCCCGAGCCCGTCGTTCGTCTGGACCCGCGTGTAGAGCAGATCGACCCGCCCGCCGCCGGTCCGCGCCGTGACGAAGCCCCCGAACGAGAAGGCCGACGACAGGACGCGGGTCGCCGACTCGGCGCGGAGCCGGCCCGTGAGCACCGGGGAGAGGCGCGCGCCCGCCTCGATGAGGGTCTCCCCGCGCACGTATTGGTAGCCCGCCTCGCCGAGCGGGAGATCGAAGCGGGACCACAGGTACCGCGCGTTGCCCTGGTACTCGCCGGCGAGGCCCACGCGCAGGAACGGCGCGTGGCGGCGGGCGATGGGGACGCGCACACCCACGAGCACCGCGCCCCCGAACAGGCCCTCGACGCCGCCGGTGCCACCCCCGAGCCCAAAGCCGAGCTCCCCGCGGCTCGCGAGCAGGCCGCTCTCGTCGTTGTGCGACTCGAAGCGCCCCGCGAACGACACGCCGAAGGCGTCGCCCGCGCCGCCGGCGAGAGCGGGCGCGTCGGTCTGGGTCGACTGCAGCCGGACGCCCACGACGAAGCTGCCCGGCGTGCGCGGCTTGTCTTGGCACGGCGAACAGTCGGTGTCGCACGCGCACGGGGCGGGCGGAGGGATGGGGCGCACCCGAGGCGCAGGCGCTGCGGGCGCCGACGGCGCCGT
>CAZHGG010001181.1:0-2041 GCA_964531755.1 uncultured Polyangiaceae bacterium | reverse complement strand
TCGCCGCCCAGGCCGCGGAGGTGGGGCCCACGCTCGACACCGAGTCCGCGGCCGCGCCGATCGTCCGCGGGGGCAGCCCCCAGCACGCGGGCGGCGTGTCCCGCTACGCCGCCACGTCGCCCAAGCCCGTGTACGACGCGATGGCGCGCGCGGACGGCGTCCCCGACGGCGCGGGCGACGGCGCGAGCGGGGGCGGCGGCCACGGCAACGACCTCACGCGCGTCGCGTCGCTCGGCGGCGATCGCCACTGGAAATGCCCGTTCGCGTTCCAGGGCGAGAACGCGGATCTCGACGGCTCGGTGGTCGTGCACGCCAAGGCCGACGTCCTGCCGAACGGCCGGCCCGCGAAGGTGTTCATCATGGCCGCGCCCTCGCAGGGGTTCGCCAACGCGGCCGCCAAGTGCGCTCTCCGGGAGATGTTCGTCACCGCCCTGGACGCGAACGGCGATCCGGTGCGCGGGTGGACCAACCGCTTCCGCGTCGTCTTCACGCGGAAGTGAGCGGTGCTCAGCGCGGGCGGAACACCCCGCCCTCGGTGACCGCGGCTTCGAAGCGAATGTTGTCCACGAGGACGCTCGAGTCCTTCAGTCCGTCGAACGTGTCGTGGATGAGGATGCGCACGGTCATCGACTCGCCAGGCGTCACCGCGAACTTCGCCGTGAGCCACCCGCTGGCGCCGCCGTAGATGTAGAGCTTCGTGCCGTCGGTCGACTTGGCCGTCCCGTCGCCAGGCGGGCTCCCCGCGCCATCGTAGCCCGTGCCCTTCAGTGAGCCGAACGCGTTCTTGCTCGGGTCGCCGTCGACGCCCAGGCAGTCGGAGAGCGCGGCCGACTTGTCGAGCGACAGGCCCGGAGGCCCCGGCGGCTTAGGGCAAATCTGGAAGAAGCTGCTGTTGACGCTCATGCCGAGGCCGTTCGACTCCTTGGCGACGTTGTCGCCGTCGTGCTTCGCGCCGTTCACGAGCACGAAGAACGCGTCGTTCAGCGACGCGTGCCAGAACTGGCTGAACTCGGTGGAGAAGAACGCGTAGTCGAACACCATCGCGTTGGCGTTGCGGGGCACCTTCACCCACAGCTTGAGCTCTGCCCAGTCTTGCACCCCGACGCCACCGGCCGGAGAGCCGAACGAGAGCGACAAGCAGTCCTTCGCGTTCAGGGGGATCGCCGCGCACCCGTCGCTGATGCGGAAGCCCGCCTCATCGAGGGGCGGCGAGTTGCGCGGATCGGCCGCGCCCCAAGGACCGGTCGCGAGGCCGAACATCGTGTTGCCGAGCCGCGGCTTGTTGTCGCCGAAGCTCGTGACGATGTTGACCTGCTGCATCTTGGTCTCGGAGGTCCACAGCCGCTGGCCGGGGCCGAGCCCCTTCACCGAGCCCCACTCCGCGCGGATGAGCGGGTCGTACTTGCCGCTCCCGGTCTTGCCCGGCTGCGGGCACAGATCGGCCGCGCGCGCGAAGTCGGTCGGGCTGCCCGGCGCCGTCGCCGGCACGGTCTCGCAGGTGGTGACCGGGTTGTCGACCTTGCCGTCGCAGTCGTTGTCGACGCCGTCGCCCACGAAATCGTAGGCCTCCGGGCCGATCGCGGGGTCGAGGTCGTTGCAGTCGAGCGGCGCGGGGACGCCGTCCTTGTCGCAGTCCGCCGTGGTGCACTGCACGATCGGGCTCGCCTCGGGGAGCGGTCCTGGCGGGAGCGCCGAGTCGGGCTCGTCCAGCGTCCCCGGCTCTCGCTTGGTGGCGCCGCAGCTCGCGACGCCGAAGCCGAGGAGCCCGTTGAAGCCGAGGAGAAACGCGACGTACCGGAGCCCGAGCGGAGTGCGAAGCAAAGCGAGAACCTCCCTTCGTGTGGTGCCCGGGCTCCCCGCGGGGCGGGGAGCCGTGAGCGGCGCGGCCTACAAGCTAGGGCGCGTTCTTCAGATCCTGCGCGATGCCGTCGGTGCCGCGCGGCGCCGAGGACACGCCGTTCGTGCCGCCGGTGCCGCCGGTGCCGTTGCCGCCGAGCGTACACGTGGTGCCGGCGGAGCTGGGCGACGTGCCCTTGTACGC
>CAZHGG010001180.1:0-2042 GCA_964531755.1 uncultured Polyangiaceae bacterium | reverse complement strand
CACCGCGGGCCTCAGAGGCTCTTGAAGCCGGAGACGCCGGGCTTGGTGCCGTTGGGCATCACGCTGTAGGCGTGCACCACGGCGTAGGCGTTCACGATCAGCACGTCGGTGTCCGCGAGCGCGTCGCGCTCGATCTCCACCGACACGTTCTCGTTGAACCAGCACGCGACCGCGCCGCGCTTGCACGCGAGCGAGTAGTACTGCGCGGGGGTGGTGCCCACGAGCAGGTTGCTCTTGTTGCTCATGCGCACCGGGGCGCCGGAGATCATCGCGAGGCGCTCGCCCTGGGCGGGCACGAAGAGCGCGCGGCCCGTGGAGTCCGCGAGCGAGGCCGCGTCCCAGTAGGGCTTGGAGTTCATGATCCAGAGCGCGAGCTCGTTGGAGTCGAGCTCGTCGCCGAAGCCCTTGAGGGCCTGGATGATGTCCGTCACGCTCGCGGTGGCCGCGGACCCGTCGTAGACGAGCGAGGCGGAGACGGCGCGGGACACCAGGCGGTCGATCGCGAGCGAGTCCACCTTGCGGCGGATCATCTCCAGGATCGCGGCGGAGGCGATCTGGTAGGGGTCCTTGCCGGTGTCCTTCGCGCGCTTCGCGAGGCCGCCGATCGAGACGGCCTTGCCGAAGCGCACCACCGTGGCGGTCTCGCTCGATTGGGTCATCTTCACGGGCGTCAGGGCGCCGTTCTCGGTGACCTCCTCGGCCTCGCCGATCGAGTCGAAGAAGGGCACCGTGACGGTGTTCCCGACCTCGGAGGGGCCCGCCTGCAGGCCGGGGTTCATGGTGACGACGCCGGTGCCGTCGAGGGCGTTCATGCCGGTGAAGCCCTTGATGACCTCCTCGGCGAGGATGTCCGGCAGGATCAGGTCGGAGCGTGCGGTCGTGGGCATGGTCGTGTCCTTGTCGACGCGGACCCGCCGCGTCACGTCTCAGGGTGCGGTGGACGGTTGAGGGTCAGCCCCGCTTCTTCAGCTGGGCGGCGAGGTTCTTGTCGTGGGCGGTGACCGCGTGGCGCTCGGGCGCCGAGAGCGAGGCCCAGCCTTTCTCGGTCGCTCGGGCGACGAGCTCGGCCACGGGGCCGGGGATGGCGCCCGAGGCCCCTTCGCCCTGCGGCGCTGCGGGCTGCTTGATCTCGCCCGCGGGCACGACGACCGGCGCGTTCGCGCGCCAGGCGCGCAGCTGCTCGATCGGGAGCGTCCCGAGGAACGCGTCCAGGCCCGGGGTCCACTTGCGCTCGGCCTTGGCGGCGTCGATCGCCGCGGCGCGCTCGACGGCGGCGGCGCGCTGCTCGGCGGCGGAGGCGCGGTCGTTGGCTGCGGCGAGCTCGGCGGAGAGCTTCGCGACGGCGCCGGAGGCCTCGTCGGCGCGGCTCTTGAGGGCGGCGAGCGCGCTGGCGAGCTTCGTCTCGTCGCTCTCGCCGGTGGCGGCCGTGAGGGCCGCGAGGATGGCTTCGTCCATGGTGTCGTTCCTCTGGCCGCGGAGGCCGGTGGGGTTCATGCGTGGCGCCTGGGCGCTCGCCTGGGTCGAGAGAGAGGCGCGAGCCTTCAAGCCGTCGAGCACCTCGCCGCGCATCGACACGCGGTCCGCCAGACCCGCGGCGATCGCGGCGCGGCCGTAGCGCACACCGCCGTCCAGGGCCGTGAGCGCGTCGGCGGTGAGGCCCGAGCGACCGGCGCCGACCTCGCCGAAGAACATCGCGGCGAGCTCGTCGACCCGGGCGCGGGCGCGAGCCTCGGCGCCCTTGGAGATCGGGATGGCTCCGTGCCCGTCGGTCTTCTCCTCGCCGGAGCTGACCACGCGGACGTCGATCCCGTTCTCTTCGAGCATCTTCGCGTAGGACGTCAGGGACGTGATGACCCCGACGCTCCCGACGCCCGCGGTGTCGCTCACCGCGATCTCGTCGCAGGTGGAGGCGATCCCGTAGGCGGCCGAGTAGGCCCCCGAGCCGACCCAGGCGACGCAGCGCTTGCCGCTCTTCGCCTTGGCCGCGCGCAGGGCGCGCATGCAGTCGAAGAGGCCCGCGACCATGCCGCCGGGCGAGTCCA
>CAZHGG010001179.1:0-2045 GCA_964531755.1 uncultured Polyangiaceae bacterium | reverse complement strand
GATCCACCTGACGTGCCCGCCGCCCCCGCCCGCCTAGCGGGCCGGCGCCGCCGCTAGGGCGGAGGCGCCGTGACGTGCAGCGGCCGATAGAGGTCGTGCTTGCCCGCCAGCAGCACGGCCTCGTCGTTTGTCATAACCTTGAAATCATTCGCTATTTCGGCGTCGCCCGGCTCGGGCGCGAACTTCTCCCACGGCGCGTTCCTCCAGAGCGCCACGTAGCCGAACGAGCGGGTCTTGAGCGGCCCGAGGAGCGATCGCGTGAACCACGTGGGCGCCCGCGGCAGGCCCACGAGATCGCGCCCCACCTCGGCGACCGCCGCCACCTTGCCGTGCGCGCGGGCGAACGCGCCGATGGTGTCGAGGTCGTCGGCGAAGCCCTCGGCGAAGCCGGCGCCGCGGTCGTAGCGATCGAACGACACGACGTCGACGAAGGCGTCGCCGGGGTAGTAGCGCTCGAAGCCGCTCAGGTGGCGCTCGGTGGGCGCCGCGGGGCAGAACACCCAGAGCACGTTGTGGAGCCCGCGCCCCTCGCGCAGGTAGGTGACCATGTGGCGCCACACCGCGGCGTAGGTCTCGGGCGCGTTCGAGCGGCCCCACCAGAACCACTCTCCGGTGAACTCGTGGAACGGGCGCAGGAGCACCGGCGCCAGCGCGCCGCGCTCGTCCTTCAGCGACCAGAGCAGCTCGGCGAGCTCGTCGAGCAGGGCCTTCCACTCGTCGAAGTGCGCCCCGCGCGCGCCGTTCGGCTTGCGCTCGAGCAGCTCGGCCAGCGTGTAGTCCGCGGGGCAGTCGGCGGGCGAGTACTTGTCGGGGAGGGTGCTCCGCGCCTTCGGGCAGCGCAGGTGCCACACGAGGCTCGTGAGGATGCCGCGCCGCCGCTTGTCGAGGATGAGCTCGCGTAGCGCCGGGCGCCCCGCGGCGAAGCCCGCGCGATCGAACACCGACGTGCTGCCCGGGTACGCGCTCGACAGCTCGTAGCTCACGAGGCCCGGCTGCTTGCCGGTGACCGCCTCGACGTCGGAGGCGACCTTGGCGAGCCCGTGCGCGGCGCGGTTCGAGGTGTCGTACTCCTGCTGGCCGAACAGCACGCGCCTATCCCACGCGTTGGAGCTGCGGAGGTCGAAGGAGCGCAGGTTCGCGAGCACCGCGCGGGTCGCGAGGGTGGCGTTCGGGTCGGCCGCCGCGACGCCCGCGATCGCCGCCTCGTCGGCCTCGTCTTGCGCCTCCTCGGGCGAGGGGCTCTCGGCGCTGCAGCCGACGCCGACGAGCGCGAGCACGCCCCAGAGCAGGATCCCGGAGAGCTTGTGGGCCACGGCGGGAGCCTAGCAGCAAGCGCGGCGTCGCGCTGCGGCTCGCGTGCCGTGGTCGCTAGTTGTAGCAGCCGCCGTACTCGACGCCGTCGATGATGACGGCGGGGTTGAAGGCGCGGCACAGCGTGCTGAGCCCCGAGCAGGTGCTCACGGTGCCGGGGCCGCGGCACCACTTGTAGCAAGTGCTCGTGCCCGTGCCCGAGTTGGCGCACGTGTACCCCGCCGCGCAGTCGCTGGGGCTGGGGCAGGTCGTGCGGCTCGTGCCGACCTTCCCGCAGTCGGTGACCGTGCCGTCGGTGACGCAGCCCGCGGTCCCGCCGCACGAGGCCGGGTCGTCGAGCGTGCAGTTGATGAGGCACACCTTCAAGTTCGTCGCGTCGCCGCCCGTGGAGTTCTTCGCCTGGAAGCACCTCCCGGCGCCCGAGATGCCGCAGTCTTTGCCGACCGCGTTGCAGTACGCGTGGCACGTGCCGCCGAGCTTGCAGGTGAGGCCCACGGCGCAGTCGCTCGTCGCCGCGCACGGGCTGCCCATCTTGCCTGCGCCCGCGTTCACGCAGGCGGTGCGCCCGGTGGTGGAGGTGACGTCGCAGGTCTGGTTCGCGGCGCAGCCACACTGCGGCGCGAGGCCGCACACCGTGGCCCCGGGCGGCGGCACGCACCCCGCGTCGGGCGGGCCCGCCTCCGCGGTCGCGCTCCCGTCGGGCGCCGGCCCCGCCTCCGCGCGCGCGTCGGCAC
>CAZHGG010001178.1:0-2047 GCA_964531755.1 uncultured Polyangiaceae bacterium | reverse complement strand
GGTCGCGACGTGGGGGGCGCGTGCGGTCAGCTGGCGACGAGCGCGGCGCGCGCGGCGCGAGGCGCGGGCCGCCGACCCAAGCTTACGTTCGTGTAATAGAACGGCGTTCGTGCTCGACGTACCCGCGGAGCGAGGAAAAGCTCGTCCAATGGGGACACTTCCGCCGACACAGCGCGCCGTGAGGAGCGGCCTGTTCCTCTCGTGCGCCTTGCTCGTGGGGGCCCACCTCGCGAGCGCGTGCGGCTCGGAGTCGACGCCCTCCGGCGACGCCGGGCCCGAGGCGAGCGCGACCTCGACCTCGACCGCGACGACGCCGCCCACGACGCCCACGACGCCCCCGCCCCCGCCGACCGACGCAGGTGGCGACGCGGGCCCCAAAGACGCGGCGCCGAGCGACGCGGCGAGCGACGCGGGCGGCGACGCCGCGGTCGACTCCGGCGTGGACGCCGCGGTCGACGCGGGGCCGTCCATCCCGCCGAACATCCTCCTCGTGATCGGGGACGACATGGGGGTCGACTCGAACGTGTGCTACGCGGTCTCGGCCGACCCGGGCCGTGCCCCGCGCATCGCGGCGCTCTGCGCGGCGGGCGTCACGTTCGACAACACCTGGTCGGCGCCCCTGTGCTCGCCCACGCGCGCCACCATCATGACCGGCCGCCACGGGTTCCGCACCTCGGTCGGCTTCGCCAACAACCCGCTGCCGAGCGCCGAGCGTGCGCTGCCCCTGGCGCTCACCGAGGGCAACCCGGCGTACGCCGCGGGGGCGGCGGGCAAGTGGCACCTCTCCGGGGCGTCGAACGGCGGCGTCAACCACCCGAACCTCGTGGGCTTCTCGTTCTACGCGGGCAACCTCCAGGCGCAGGTCGCGAACTACTCGAACTGGACGCGCACCGTGAACGGCGTGAACGGGCCCGAGACCGGCTACGCGACCACCGTCACCACGAACGACGCGCGCGACTGGATCACCGCGCAGACCACCCCGTGGCTCATGTGGCTCGCGTACAACTCGGCGCACGCACCTTTCCACACCCCACCCGCGGGGCTGCACACGTACCCCGAGATCGTCGGGGTCTCGCCGCCCGCGCGGCCGGTCACGCACTACCACGCGATGCTCGAGGCGATGGACATGGAGCTCGCGCGGCTGCTCGACGGGCTCGACCCCGCGGTGCGCGCGCGCACCTACGTCATCTTCGTGGGCGACAACGGCACGCCGGGCGAGTGCACGCAGGCGCCCATCCCGAACGGGCACGCGAAGGGCACGCTCTACCAGGGCGGCGTGAACGTCCCGCTCACGATCTCTGGCCCCGGCGTGGTGAGCCCCGGTCGCCGCGTGACCGCGCTGGTGCACACGGTGGACCTCTTCAAGACCATCCTCGAGCTCGCCAAGGTCGACCCCGCGCTGGCGCTGCCCGCGGGCGGCGCCACGGTCGACTCGGTGAGCCTCGTGCCCTACTTGACGAACCCCGCGCAGGCGCCGCTCCGCTCCTGGGTGATGACGGAGCAGTTCGGCGGCGCGGGCTTCGGCAGGCCGGGCAAGACGATCCGCGACGCGTCGTTCAAGCTCATCCGCTTCGACGCGGGTGACAGCGAGCTCTACGATCTGCGCGTCGATCCTCAGGAGCTGACGAACCTCCTCGCCGCGCCGCTTTCGGTCGAGGCGGCCGCGCATGAGCAGTCGCTCAACATGCAGCTCGACGCGCTCCTCGCGACCCCCTGAGCGGACACCTGACCTGCGCGCGCCCGCGCGTGCCCCTGCTGCCGCGCGCCGCGGAAAGGACACCCCATGACACGCTCCCCTCGGTGGTCTCTCAGGCAGCGGCACGTGCGGCGGGGCCTCTTCCTCACCTGCTCGCTCCTCGCCGGCGCGCACCTCGCGAGCGCGTGCGGCTCCGACCCGGGGATCGCGACCGACGCGGGGCCGAGCCCCAGCGCCACGACGACGACCACGGCGACGACGCCGCCGCCCGTGCCCACCGCGCCGCCCCCCGACGCGGGCGACGCGGCGGCGCGCGACGCCGCGCCCGCCGACGCCACGCCGCCCCCCGAC
>CAZHGG010001177.1:0-2053 GCA_964531755.1 uncultured Polyangiaceae bacterium | reverse complement strand
CGCGGCGGACGCGGGCGCGGAGGGCGCGGAGGGCGCGGGCGCAGAGGGCGCAGAGGACGCGACGGGCGCGGGCGCGGGCGCGGACGCCGGCCGCTCACAGCCCGAGGCCAGCGCCGCGGCCACCACGAGCGCCGCGCGCAGGGGAGCGCGCGTCACTCGCCGGCGGCGAGGAACTCGCCGTACAGCTTCGCGGCCCAGTCGAGCGCGGTCGCGCTCTTCGCGGCCGTGCGCACGAGCGGCCAGGTGGCCTCGGCGAGCGCGTCCAGATCGGGGACGTACGTCACCTCGTAGTGCGCGAGCACCGCGGAGATCGGTTGGGTCGCGTGCTTCGTGTAGAATGCATGAATCGCGTCGCGGACCTCGCGCGAGAGGTCGTCCACGGTGGCCGCGTGGGCCGCGATGAGCACGCCCGCCTCGCGGCCGAGGGAGACGGCCTCGGAGTCGACGGCGCTCGCCAGCTCGCCGACGGGCTGGTCGTAGAGCCACTTGGCCACCGCGCGCCGCAGCTCGACGAACTTGGGGGAGTCGCCCTTGTCGATCATGAGGTTCGCGGTGCGGTCGAGGGCCTTGCGCGCGAAGGCGCCGAGGAACTTGCGGATCTCGGGGTCGAGCCGCTTGTCGAACTCGCCGCGCACCGAGTCGAGCGACTTCAGCACCGCGCCCGAGCCGATGGGCATGATCTTCTTGATGAGCCCGGGGATGCCCCACTCGGCGAAGAAGGGGTTCACGTTCTGGTTGAACTCCTTCAGCGCGTCGAACAGCACCTCGCGCATGAGGTCTTCCATGGCCTCTTGGGCCAGCACCTCGCGCACGAGCTTCGGGTTCACGAGGTTCGGGCGGCCGAGCAGCGCGTCGATCTTCGCGCGGCCGGCCGGCGGCACGTAGCTGCCGAGCGTGGCGCCGTGCCGGAGCACGCGCGGGTGGACCTCGGCGTGCGCGGCCGCGGAGATCTTGGCCACGGCGCGCTCATAGATCTCGGGCCGCCGCCCCGCCTCCACGAGGCGGAGGAGCGCGTCCTCTGGCAGCAGCTCGCCGAGCGCGCGCGCCAGCAGCTCCTCGTGGCCGCGCCCGAGGTTCGCGCGCCACTCGGCCGCGGCCTCCGGGGCGTCGAGGCGCTTCTCCAGAAACTCTCGAAAACGCTGCTGTTTGTTCGCTCGCTCGTCGACTTCGGTCATGGCTCTCGGCGGTTCTCTGGCCCGGTGATTTCACGAGCGCTGGGGTGAGGTGCGTGCGGTGCGCCAGGCCACGGGTTCGAGAGGGCCGCTCGGGCGCTCGTTCACGGCGAAGGTCGAGGCGACGACCGAGTGTATGCCGCGGATGCGTCGTGTTTCCACCTCCGAAGGGCGGTCGCCGCGGGCGGACTCGAGGGCGCGGCGGGCCTGCCCCTCGCCTCGCGCTCCGTCGCGGACGCGTTCCGCCCGCGAAGGTGTGGTAGCCTCGGACGGTGCGTCTGCTCACGATTGGCCTCGCGCTCCTCGCCTTCCCGCTCCTCCACTGCCCTGGCCCGACGTGCCCGGGCTCGAGGGTCCAGTCCGCGGACGGCACGTGCGTGCGCGAGGACATCGCCGACTTCATCGCCTGCGTGAACAACTCGGGCTCGAAGCAGCTCTCCCGAGAAGACGCGAAGCGCATCTCGGCGAGCGCGGCGCAGGTGGGGGGCTCGGCGGAGTGGAGCGACTCCATGCGGCAGCAGTACAGCGGGCCCGCGGAGCAGCACCAGGCCGCCGTCATTGAGCAGTGCGTGCGCATGACCTCGCATAGCCCCGGCGCGAGCCCGCGCCCGGAGGACGACTACGAGGCCCGCGCGAAGGTCTGCCGCGAGCGCCGCGCGACGAGCGAGTGCGCGGTCGACAGCGACTGCTGCCCCGGCGAGCGATGCATCGATCCATGCGCCTCGGCAGCGAGCCCCGCGAGCAAGACCCTCCTAGCCCAAGCCTGCCCCAAGCCCCGCTGCGGCCCAAAGTAGCCTCTCCCTCCCTTCTTCCTCTCTCTCCCCTCTCCCCTCCTCCCGCCCCCTCCCTCCCTCTCCCTCTCCCTCTCCCTTCTCCGCTCC
>CAZHGG010001176.1:0-2059 GCA_964531755.1 uncultured Polyangiaceae bacterium | reverse complement strand
GCGCGAGCTACGGCTCCTGGATTGGCGCGTGTCCGTGAGCTACGCGCCGGACCTCACCGACGCGCAAGGCCGCCCGGTGTGGGGGCTCTGCTACCCCGTGGCCGACAACAAGAGCGCGCGGATCGTCATCCGAGACCCCGCGACCCCGCCCCCGGGCGCGACGACGGCGACCGCCGCCGCGACCGTCGAAGAGGCGCTCGTGCACGAGCTGACGCACCTGCACTTCGCGGCGTTCGGCAACGTGACGCCGGCCGCGATCGCGGCCGAAGAGCAGGCCGTCTGGGCGCTGTCGGGCGCGCTCGTCGCCGCCCGTGGAACGCCGCGCGAGGGAGCGATCGCGCGCGCCATGCTGGCCCACGTGCCCGCGTCGACGCGTGGCCGCCCGTCCGTGCGCGTGACGCTCGACGCCTCGAGTGTCGCCGCCCTGGCCGCGCTCGTCGGGCTGCCCCCGACCGCGACCGAAGCGGAGGCTCGCGCCGCCCTCGGAACCGCTTCTCGGCTCGGGCTCACGCTCGCCGAGGTGAAGTTCTGCGCCTCGCACGGCTGCGCCCCCGAGGTGCTCGCCCGCCTCTCGCCACGCGAGCGCGCCATGTGCGCCGACATGAACGTCAACCCCGCCAAGTACGCCGCGCGGCGCGACGAGATCCGCGCCCGCCGCGCCCGCTGAACCACGACCACGACCACGACCACGAACCCGACAACGAAAAGGACTGACCATGCCCAAGACCACGCCCGTCAAGACCGCCTCGAGGAAGCCGGCCGCCCCGAAGCCCAAGAAGCACAAGAAGTTCAATCCGACCCCGAAGCAGATCGTCAATACGCCGCTGCGAAGGCCGCCGGCGGACACTGGCCTTTGGAAGAAGACTCAGAACGACGTGCCGCCATCGGATGGCTTTCTCGGGCCTCCCAAGAAGGAGAAGTACTCCGAGACGCCGAGCCCCAGATCGCATTGGGACAAGAAGCCCGGGCGCGCGAGGTGAACCTCGCGCCCACTGGCCGCCCTCGCTCCACCCATTTCAAAAGGATTCGACCAATGAAGACCAGCAAGCCGACGAACCCCGACACCACGATCGAGACCTGGCACGCCTCGAGGGCGGCGCGCGCCGCCGCGTCAACTGCCTACCAAGAAGCCGCGCGAGCCGCGGAGCGGGCCCGCTCGCCGGGGCACGGCGTCGACGCCGAGACGCGTCTTCGCGTGATCGCCCTCAACGTGGCGGCGCTCGAAGCCGAGGACGACGAGGCCGCCGCGCGCGCCCGCGCCGTCGCCGCGCTGGCCGCGCGCGAGGTCGCGAGCGGAGACCCTGACGCCCTCGCGTGCGACCTCGCGAGGCTTCACGCCGAGACCGTCGCGGGCATCGCGGAGCTCGAGCGCCGCCGCGAGGAGCTGGCCGACTTCGAGCTCGAGCTCGTCGCTCGCGTCGACGCCGCCCGCACCGCCCATGCCGCCCTCGCGACCCGCCGAGCGGTCGCGAACCTGCCGGAGCCCTTGCGCGTGCCGACGGCGCCCGGCTTCGAGGAGCTCGTCGCCCTGCTCGAGACGCGGATCGAAGAGGGCGCGACGGCCGCCCCGAAGAACGGGAAGAGGATCCGCGACCTCAAGAGCGAAGAGACCGACATCCGCGGGCACCTCGAGAAACAGCACCGCGAGAAGGAAGCCGAGAAGGCCCGCGCGAAGGCCGACGCCGAAGACCGCGAGCGAGAGCGCGTGAGGCGCGAGAAGAAGAACGCGGCCGAAAACGAAGCCCTCCGGGCGAAGCACGCGGCCGACGCGAAGGCCCGCGAGGACATGGCGAACGCTCACCGGGCGCGCACCACGTGAGCCTCGCGCCCCACAAGACGAGCGAGGCGAGCCCCAAGAAGCTCGCCCCGCTCGCCTCGAAGGTGCGCCGCTACCCGCGCGCCAAGTGGGCGCTGCTCGTGCTCGTGGTCCGAGCCGACGAGCAGGCGATCATGACCCGCGCCGACCTCGCCGCGCACTTCAAGGCCGCCGACCTCGAGGCGACCGCGCGCGAGTGCATGTCGCGGAAGGTGGCCCCCGGTCACGTTCTCGTGTGGCTCG
>CAZHGG010001175.1:0-2066 GCA_964531755.1 uncultured Polyangiaceae bacterium | reverse complement strand
GGTCCCCGCGCCGCCGCCGGCTCCTGCGTCGGCCCGCGTCGCGCCGGTGGACCCGGGCGTCCGCTTCCCGGCGCTCACGTGGGGAGAGGAGGACGTCCGCGGCTACCAGCTCTCGAGCAGGCGAGCGCTGCGCCTGACCGACCTCGCGAGCGGTCAGCTCTCGGAGCACGTCACGTCCTCTTGGCGCGTCGAGCAGACGCGGTCTCTGCCCTCGGGCGGGCTCGAGACGGCGGTGGTCGCCGACGGCGAGCTCGTCGGCGATCGGCGGCTCGAACGCCCGCCCTATACGGTCACGACGAAGGGGACCGACGTCGACGTCCAGGTGAAGCGCGGGGAGGTGCTCGCGCCGGACTACGAGAAGGTCGTGGTCGGCCGCGCGCGCCTGCCCAGCGCGCTCTCGCTCGTGAGCGCGTTCCTCACGCAGCGCGCGTTCGTGCGCGGCGCCGCGGTGCCCCTGCCCGCGCCGGTCCTCGGCCTGCTCGACGAGGCCGAGCGCGGCACGGCCACGCTCGCGGCGGTCGAGGAGCGCTGGCAGCGGCAGGTCGCGCGCTTCGCCCTGGTCGTCACGCGGGAGGCCACCGCCGACCGACCGGAGCTCCGCGGCGAGGGCGAGCTCTACGTGGAGCTCGAGACCGGGCGCCCCTTGGCTCTCCGCGCGACGTTGCGCAAGACGCGCACGTGGACCGAGGCAGGACGCGAGGTCCGCGGAAGCTCCGTCGAGGTCCACGCGCGGCGGTGGGGGTTCAGGCGAACGCGCGAGCGCGCCGAGTCCTCGTTCTCCGCCGAGCCCGAGCCCTCCGTCGTGGGCTCCCCCCTCGAGCTCGTGCTCGCGCCGGATGAGCGCGACGTGGCCGTCCTGCTCGATCGCCCCGCGGGCCGCGAGATCACGGTGTGGGACCTCGGGCGTCGCCAGCCGCGCGCGAGCTGGGGGACCACCGCGCGCTTCGTGGCCTTCGACCACGTCATGGGCGTACGCGTGCTCTACGAGATCGGCGACCACGCCGTCGAGAGCCGCGTGCTCGTGGGGGACGTCGCGACCCCGTTCGGCGGGGTCATGCTGATGGACATGACGTTCGTGCCGTCGGCCGTGGCGTCCAGCGCCCACTGGGTGGCCGTGGGCTCGACCGACGGGCGCGTCACGCTCGCCGAGCCTCGGAACAAGTGCATCGTGGGGGCGTTCGCGACGCGCCTGAAGGACGTCCGCGCGATGGCCCTCACCTCCCACCCGAGGCTCGAGGGGGAGCCGGGCGCGGGACGCGAGCCCCCACCCGAGCTCGCGCTCGTCGACGCCAGGGGTGAGGTCGAGGTCCTCGAGCTCCGGGTGGACACGGGCAACGTCAAGGCGAAGCCGGCGTGCTCCCTCAGGTACCGGGGCGCGCCGAAGGCCCGCTTCAAGCTGCCCGCCACCCCGACGCCGGTGACGCGTCTGGACGCGCTCGACGGCACTTTGCTCTTCACGGCGCCGACGGGCGAGGTCTTCGCGTCCACGACCTCAGGTCCCGCGCGCGCACTCGGGAGGCTGGGCGCCGAGGCGACGCTCACGCGGGGAGCGAACGGCGTCGCCGTCACGACCCGGCAGGGCACGACGCCGCTCGCCGCGCCGACGCGCGAGAAGCGCGCCAGACCCGGCGGAGAAGCGCGCGCCGAGCGCGACCGCGCAGGCGCGCTCGCCCCCGCGGCGCCACCCGACGGCAAGCTGGCGCTGGGCCGAAGCGGCGCCCTCGGTGTCCGCACCACGGGGGCGTTCGTGTCGCTCTTCGAGCCCGGGAAGCCCGAGGGCGCGCGCACGGGGTCGCTCGCGACGCCGGTGTTCGGCGCCTTCGCTCACGGCGCCCGGCTCGTGGCCGTGAGCCGCGAGCAGTCGATCGCGTGGGACCTCAGCACCGCGTCCGCCCGCGCGGCGAGCCTGCGCGGCTCCACGAGCGTGGCCAGCGCGAGCCCTCCCGTCTCCTCCGGGGCGCAGGTCGCCGCCACCAACGATGGCGCGAAGTACGCGCTCGTCACGCGCGACGGGCTCGAGGTGCGCGACACGGACACCGGCGCGGTCGCGCGGGCCTGGCGCCCCG
>CAZHGG010001174.1:0-2066 GCA_964531755.1 uncultured Polyangiaceae bacterium | reverse complement strand
GTGGGGGCGGGCGGCGGGGGCGCCGGCGGCAGCTCGAAGCGGAAGGTCTGCGAGCCGTAGTACCCGTCCTGATCGCCCTTGTTGGCGAGCTGCACGTAGATCTCCTTCGCGCCCTCGGGGAGGTCGAACGTGGTCGAGGAGGCCTTCGCTTCGAGCGGCAGCGTGAGATCCGCGTCGCTCGTGATCTTGCCCGTTGTGGTCCACGTGATGGGGGCGTCGAACTTCACGAGCACCACGGGTGTGAAGGCCGTGCCGCCGCCGCCGAACGGGCTCCCGCCGCCGCCGCGGTCGACCACCGAGAACGAGTAGGTGGCGCGGAGCGCGCCGGCCGGGATGGCGGCCTTCACCTGCACGATGCCCGGCGCGAGGTCTCGCTGGCCCACGGCGGCCTTGCCTGGCGCGATGTACGCGCCCGGCGAGCTCGGGCCCTGCGGCGCCTCGATCGGCTTGCCCTCGAAGCTGCGCACGCGCCCGCAGAGCGGGAGCACGCCGCGCCCGGTGAAGGCCGCCTCGAGCACCGGCTTGGCGGTGGGCAGATCGACGCCCACGGTGGTGACGAACATCTTGGCGAGATCCATGTAAGATACACGGCCGCGCCCGGCGTTCGTGCGCATGCTCTTGTAAAGCGCGGCGTCGAGCTTCGCGCGGTCGCCCTCCGGCAGCTTCGAGCGCGCCTCCCACAGCGCGCCCGAGAACAGGGTCGAGTCGTAGTGCACCTCGCCCACGATCGCCGAGTCGCACGTGTCCTTGTTGTCGAGGGTGCGGATGACGCTCGCGGTCGCGGAGAAGTCCTTCGAGGCGTACTCGCCCACGTCGGGATCGCCCGTGATCGCCGAGGAGAAGTAGTCCGCGAGGCCCTCGTTCATGGAGCCGGGGGCTGCGCTCGCGCCTCGCGCGTCGATGGTCCACGACTCGAGCTTGAGGGAGTGGTCGACGACCGCGTGCCCGAACTCGTGGTAGACCACGTCGCCGTCGTAGGCGTAGTCGCGGCGCGGGCCCTGGCCGAACCACATCGCGCCGTCGGAGAAGCCGTAGATCTGCGCGAAGATGTCGCCTAGGCCGCCGCTCTTCGGGGAGAAGAAGGCGTTCTGGAACGGGTCGAGCGCCTTGTTCGGATCGCCGGCGCTCGCGAAGTCGCCGCTCTGCACGCCCGCGGCGAGGCGGAGGTTCGAGATGGTGCGGAGCGGCTTGTCGGCCACCACCTGCGCGTCCGGCACGCCCTGCAGCTTGCGGAAGAACTCGTACGCGCGCGTGGCGTGGTAATACATCGAAACTTCAGAGTATTCGTCCTCCGCCGCGCCGGGATCGGGCACGTCCTTGGGGGCGTACACGAAGGCGCCGGCCTCGTTCGGCGTGGCCCGCTGCTCGAGGCTGCACACGTGCACCTTGAGCTTGAAGCCGCTGAACGAGAGGTCCTTCACCTCCTTGCGGTCGACGCAGTTGTAGGTCGCCAAGAAGGGGTTCTGGAGCTTGCCAAGGACCGGGTCCATCGCGAACGGGAGGAGCTCGAGGGCCTTGCTCTTCTCCGGGTTGGTCGCGTGCACCTGCGCGTCGACGAAGGTCCGCGTGTCGCGCGCCTCGAGGACGACGCCGTCGGTCGCGTCCACCAGGAAGCGGGGCCGCGCGCCCGAGGCGAGCGGCGTCGAGGGGAGCACCGCGTAGGCGAGGCGGGGCCCCTCCCACGTGTTCGCGACGAGCAGGTACGCGTCGGCGTCGCGTACTGCGAGGCGGTAGGTGCGCGCCACCACGTCGGCCGCCTCGGCGCGTGAGAGCCGCGGGGCGGTGCTGGCCGGGAGCGCGCCGGGCAGGTCGACCGACGTGAACACCGCCTCGCCCCGCCGATCGAGCCGCACCGTCGCGCCGTACCCGACGACGGGCAGGCCGCGGTAGAGGTGCCCATACGAGAGGATCTCGTCGCCGTCGCCGAAGCGCTCGTGGGAGGTGCGCACGAGCGACAGGCCGGGCGTCGCGTGCGACGCCGGCGCGAGCGCCTTCAGCACGGCGCGGGCCTTCGCGTCGCCGCGGAGCGCGCGCGACCGCGCGTCGAGCCGCGTCGGGGTGCCGGC
>CAZHGG010001173.1:0-2067 GCA_964531755.1 uncultured Polyangiaceae bacterium | reverse complement strand
AGGTTCCAGCGGAAGCGCACGTGGCCCGGCGCCGCCCAGTCCTCCTGCCCGTCGTCCTCGAAGTGGTGGTGGACGAGGTTGTGCGACGGGATGTTCGCCGAGGCCGGGTAGAGCGCGCCGAACGACAGCACCATGCGCCACGCGTTGTTCAGCGTGGTCGAGCGAAACGGCCCCGAGTGGAGCGAGTTGTGCAGCACCACCGTGTTGAGGAACGAGAGCCAGCAGGCGAAGGCGAGCAGCGGCAGCGTGCGCGCGGCGGGCACGAAGTACATCGTGAAGAGCACGCCCATGTAGAGCGTGATGAGCCCGAGCTGCCGCAGGTCGTAGGCGTTCTTCAGGACCTTGGGCAGACCATCGCGCGAGGCCGGGGCGCGTGAGGCGCTCGCGCTCGGGCTCGCTTCGTGGATGACCTTGGGGGTGTTGGGAAGGCTCGTCATCGCGCTCTCCGTGGCGCCACGCGGGCGACGCTGCCTTTCTTGACCGATCGCGGCCGGGCGTCAACCCGCGTTCGCGCGCGCCGCGAACGCGTAACCCGCTTCGCGCCCGCGCCGGCGCGAAGCCCGTTTCGCGGCGAATAGGCCAAAACAAGGCGTTGCCGATCGCCGAGACGAGGTCTAGAACACCGCCGGCTCGTTGGTTGAGCTCGTGGAGGGTGAAGATGTCTACCGCAGCGCGCGCCTCGTGGTTCGCCTCCTTCGGGAGCTTGCCGCACCTGCATTTCCGCCGGGACGCGAACTTCTACCGGCGCTACGACGCGCGGTGGTTCTTCTTCTGCCTGGCCCTGATCGCAGGCCTGCATTTCGGCCACATCGAGCCGCTCGCGCCGAGCTTCAAGCTCTGGTTCATCGCCGCGTTCCCGATCGCGGTGTACGTGCACATCCTCTGCAGCGTGTTCGTCCACAACGCGAGCCACGGCAGCTTCCCACGGTCGATCAACCGCCTCGTGGGCGAGCTCTGCGGGTTCATCGTGCTGTCGCGCTTCGCGTCGTGGCAGATCGTGCACGAGCGGCACCACCGCTTCTCGGACGACCCGGAGAAGGACCCGCACCCGCTGCTCCCCAACTATTTCAAGTTCACCTGGCGCGGCATCATGAACGTCGAGGTGCAGCTGCAGCGCGCCTACCTCGAGGTGTTCGGCGACACGCCGGAGAACCGCCAGCGCGAGCGCACGCGCGCGATGATCAGCTACGGGACGAACCTCGTGCTCATCGCCTTCTTCTTCCGCCTCCTCGGCCCCGCGGGCTTCGTCGCGCTGTTCCTGCCCGCCCAGATCTTGGGCTGGATGCAGATCATGCACTTCAACTGGGTGACCCACAACGCGCTCGCCAAGACCGGCGAGTACCACCCCGTGAACATCGACAGCGGCATCTACTGGATCGGCAACCGGATCTTCTTTGGCATCTACATGCACGGCAACCACCACAAGCGGGCGAACGTCTTCAACCCGCTGTTCTGGGACGAGAAGAAGTACGGCAAGGCCGACCCCCTCGTGAAGCCGTACCCCGTGCCCCCCGCGCCGGCCGAGCCCGCGCCGGCCGAGTAGCGCCCGTCCCGCGGCGCGAGCGGCCCCCTGGCTGTCGTCGGCCCCTCGCGCGTTTGCGTTTGCCTCGGTGGGCGCGCGCCGATACGTTCTGTGAACGGCCAATGAGCAAGATTCAGTCGCCGCTGCTCGGCTACAACAACAACGTCCGCCACAAGAACCGAGTCTTCCACATCCAAACGGAAGACTCGGGGGTGAAGCACCCCCACGTCATCACCCACCTCTTCATGGACGGCGGGCGCATCCTGAAGAGCGTCAAGCGGAGCTACGGCGAGCACCTCGGCTCGGAGGGCCTGGCGGACACGGTCCGGCAGATGATGAAGGAGCAGCACAAGGCGATGTTCATCGCCCTGCGCGACGGCGAGTACGACGCGCTCCTCGACCCAGCGGCCGCGCCCCCGGCGAGCGAGGCGCGCGGGCCCGAGACCTCCCGCGATCGGCCGCCGTCCGAGGCCCCGCCGTCGGCGCGCGTCGAGCCGCCGAAACAAGCGCTGTCGACCGGCGGGATCCCCGCCGCGGTGCGCGCG
>CAZHGG010001172.1:0-2071 GCA_964531755.1 uncultured Polyangiaceae bacterium | reverse complement strand
TCCCCAGAATTTCAGCGCTCACCGCGGACACCGCGAGCACGAGGGTGAACGGGCCCATCGTCGTCTTCGCGGCGATGCTGATCGTGTAGGTGACCGCAGGGCCGCTCGTCGCGCTGACCACGGTGGCCGCTACGCTCTCGGTGCGTGGGTCCTTCATCAGTTCGTTTTCGATCTTGCCCGGGAGCGAGGCCGCAAAGCTCGACGTGGCCGCGCTGCCGATGAGGCTCATGAGGTTGAGCCCGTAGTTCTGCTCCTCCTCGCCACCGATGAGCGTCCCGCGCGTGGTCGTCAGTCGCCGGTAATACGCCTGCGCGACGAGCTCCACGCCCGAGACGAAGCGCCCGGTCTTGAGGCCGGTCGTGCAGGAAATGTCGTAACCGAAGTAGGTGCTCATTCGCACCTCACCAGGCTCGAGGCCTCGTTGATGATGCCCATCAGCGCCGTCCCCGGAGTGCCCGGAGGAGGAGGCACCGTGGGAGTCGCCGGGTTGGTGGCTGTACACCAGTGGACATCAGCCACCGCGCTCACCTTCCACCACGCGGTGTACACGGTGAGCAGCGGCCCGAGCTCAGGCGGCGACCGGTAGATCGTGTTGGTCGTTGTGTCCTTGCAGAAGTACCCGAGGCAGACGTCGTCCCCGTCCCTCGCCACGCCCTTCGTCGCGTCCGCCCCGAGCTTGATCGAGCTGGACGCGTCGAGCACGAGCGTCGTGGGCACGAAGCCCGATCCGTCCGCGTCCTCGTACGCGCACACGTACGGGCGCGCCGGCGAGCTGTCGGCGAACGCCACGAGCACGCGCGACCCGATCGCCGCGCCGCCCTTGCACCCGGGGAGCCCCGGACGCGCGACCACGCGCGTGAGCTCGGGCATGCCCGTCGAGACGCGCACCGGCTCGAGGCCCACGCGATCGCCGGAGCGCGACGTCACGCGGTACTCGCTCTGCCCGCGGAAGGCGCGGTCGGGGTCGAGCTGGTCGACGATCGCGCGGAAGCCCTGGAGCGCCCGCGAGCTCGCGCCGCGCGCGCCCCACACCGTCGAGCGCAGTCCGTCGGGCGCTGCTTCGTGAAGGACGTCGACCACCGTGAGCCCGTCGACCACCAGCCCGGGCAGGATGGTCGCGATCGACTCGGAGGCAAGCTCCACGCAGCCCCGCGCAAGGTCGACCGGGCCGTGCGTGACGTTCGCCGGGAGGGTCCCGGGCGCGCGAGCCCCGATGCGCGTCACGCCGTCCTCGCCCACGTACCAGCCGCGCGGCGCGAGCAGCTCGAGCACGGCCCGCGCGCGCGCCTCAGGGCGCACCCAGGACGGGCCCGGGCGCGTCGTCGGGAGGGTGCTCGCGAGGATGGTCTCGCCGCACGCGTCGGCCGCGTCTAGGAGCACCGTCGAGGCCTTCACGCCGGCGTCGTTCGCGTAGGCCTTCGCGGGGATGGTCTGCCCCCATCCGCCCTTGCCGCCGACGACGCGGTAGTGCGAGCGGCCGTTCTCCGGCCCTCCGCTGAGGATCGTCCCCTGCAGCGTGAGGTCGGCGATCTCCACCGTCGCCGCGCCCGCGAGCTCGTGCTCGCCGTCGAGGTCGATCTCGACGTACCAGCAGCCCCACGCGGGGAGGTACGCGCGCACGGACGTCGCCAGGATGCTGTTGAGCGAGGCCGTCACGGCTTCCCCCACGGCGTCTCTTGGTACTGCTTGGTGAGCTTCGCGATCTCGTCGAGCGCGGCCTGATTCGGGTCGGGCGCCTTCGTCGATGCGCCGGCCTTCGCGCCCTTCGGCGAGCCCTTCGCGGGGCGCGGCGGGCGGTACTCGAGGAACTTTACGACCTTCGTGACGCCGCCCTTGCCGTCGTGCACGGAGCCCATGACCGTGGCCTTTACGACGGCCTTGATGTCGTTCTCGGCGAGGTCAGGGTGATAGATGTCCAGCGCCGTCGGGGTCTGCCCGCTCACCGTCGAGTTGACCGTCGCGAGGAACGTCGGCCACGCGTCGAAGTCTTCCTCGTCGGCCAGGTAGAACGAGCACGTGAACTCGGTCGGGTCGTCGCTCGAGCGCGTCGTCGTGGCGCCGGACTGCCCCG
>CAZHGG010001171.1:1132-2082 GCA_964531755.1 uncultured Polyangiaceae bacterium | reverse complement strand
CGAGACGCTCTCGCCGCTCAGCGCGTGGCTGTCCCGTCCGGCGAGCACGCGCGCGGTGCTCGCGCTCGCCGCGGCGGGGGTACTCGCGACGCTCTCGGGCTGCGTCGCGCTGATGGGGGTGCACCCGTGAACGGACTGGACGATTCCGACGTGGCGCTCCTCGGGCGCGCCGGTGAGGCGCTGGCGGTCCTGTTCGCGCTCGGCCTCGTGGTGACCTTCGTGGGCTGGCTGGTCGCCGGGTGCACCCCTCGCGCGCAGACGGCGGCCGAGGTGGCGGCATACGGCGCGGAACTCGAAGCGTGCGCGGCGCAGGCGTCCACCTGCCCGGGCTATGTGGCGTGTCGCCAGCGCGTCGCGGCGGCGCACGGGCGCACCTACGCGGGGCGGTGCGTCCCGTGACGGCCATCCTGCTCTCCGTGCTCTCGGCGCTGGAGAGCGTCGTGGAGTTGATCCGTGAAAGCGGCACGGAGGCCGAGCGCGAGGCGCTGTTCACGGCGACCGAGCGGCTGGCGAGCATCCACGCCCGGGCGAAGTTCGCGGCGCTGAGGGAGCCGTGAGCGCGGCGCCGGCGCGCCCCGAGGTGGGCTGCACCGACTCGGGCTGCCCCGCGAGCGCCCCGGGCGGCATGAGGACCAACGCGGGCTGCCGGTGCGACGTGGTGGAGCTCCGGCGCGCGGTCGCCGCGTGGCGGGCCTACGCGCTCGAGCTCGAGCGGCGAGGGCAGTCGTGAGCGGCCAGTGCCTCTGCTCGTGGTGCGTCGAGGCGCGGCTGCGGGCTCGTGCCGACCTGCGCGCCCTCGCGGCGTACGACCAGGCGCGGACGGCGAAGGTCTCCGCGTGGACCGCCGAGGAGCGCGCCGAGATCGCCGCCCGGCGCGAGCGCGACATCGCGCCGGGCATCGAGGGGCGCTTCGCCATCTCGGCGCCCGACGCGCTCGACCTCCTCACCCG
>CAZHGG010001171.1:0-1122 GCA_964531755.1 uncultured Polyangiaceae bacterium | reverse complement strand
CGTGAGCGGCCAGTGCCTCTGCTCGTGGTGCGTCGAGGCGCGGCTGCGGGCTCGCGACGCGGAGACCGCCGACCTGCGCGCCCTCGCGGCGTACGACCAGGCGCGGAGCGTCGGGGTGGCCCGGCTGGTCGCATCGTTTGCCGCGCAGCGCGCCGGCGAGCGCGCCCGGGCCATGCGCGAGGCTCGCGAGAGGGCGGGTGCGTCGTGTCCGTAGGCGCCCTCATGCTCCCCGGCTACGTCGACGGCATCGACGTCTCGGCCGTCCAGCGCATCGACGACCCCGACGCCGTCTACCGCGCCGGCTTCCACTTCGCCTTCGCGAAGGCCACCGAAGGCCTGCGAGGGCGCGATCCGACGTACAGGCGCCACGCAGACGCGCTCCGGGGCGCCGGCCTGCACGTTGGGGCCTACGGCTTCGCGCACGTCTCCCAGGGGCAGCCTCGCGACCAGGCGAAGCACGCCTACGAGACGGCCACCGCGGACGGGCGCCACGTCGTGCGCGTCGCGCTCGACCTCGAAGACTGCCCGCCCGGCACGCCGTGGCAGGCGCTCAGGGATTTCGCGGCCGAGTACCTCGACGAGCTCCGCGCGACCGGCGGGCTCCCGGTGCACTACCTGCCCGGCTCGTGGGTGCAGCACTTCGGCGGCTTGGGCGCGCCGAAGTGGGTGGCGCAGTACCGCAGCGTGACCAGCCCGTGGGCACCCACGCTCGAGCAGGTGCAGGCGAAGCTCACGGGCGACGTGGAGCTCTGGCAGTACAGCGGGAACGCGGGCTACCGCGTGCCGGGCATCCCGGTGGACTGCGACCGCAACGTGCTGCGGACCGACGACGTGGACGCGTGGTTCGGGCTGGTCTAGTCGCGCGCCCTCGCGGCGGCGCGGAAGGCGAGGGCGAGGGTAAGCGCATTGACCCGCGCGGCGAGGCGCGACGCAGCCTCGCCATGGTCGTCGTTCCGCCTGTACATGGCCGCGTGACGTCGATGCATCCGCGCGAGATATGCCCACGCGCGCACGGCCCGCCTGCACGCCTGCACGCCGGCCGGCGCTCGCGGTCGAGGCGGGCACGGAGGGCCGCTACGGCGTCGGCGCGCGTCTCGGCTCCCTCGTGCGCCTCGTCGCGTG
>CAZHGG010001170.1:0-2083 GCA_964531755.1 uncultured Polyangiaceae bacterium | reverse complement strand
GGCCGGCGAGCGCGACGAGGCGCTCCGCTGGCTGCGGGAGGCGCGCCGCGCGAGCACCCAGCGCTGACGCTCGGGGCCTACACGAGCTCGCGCGCGGCGACCGGGGCGCGCTGCGAGACCGGCCGGTGCTCGCTCGCCTCGGGGAGGAGGATGCGCGAGCCCTCGGCCTTCATGGGGTGGGTCATCAGGCGGGCGCCCCGGTCGTAGGCGAAATACGACCAGGCCCAGGTGAAGAGCACCACGCTGCGGCTGCGGAAGCCGACCAAATAGATGAGATGAATGAAGAGCCACGCGAGCCACGCGAGGAAGCCAGAGAGCTCGAGCCCCATGGCCCGCGCGATCGCCCGGGAGCGGCCGATCGTGGCCATCGTGCCTTTGTCGACGTAGCGGAACGGCCGCAGCGCGACGCCGTCGCGCTCGGCGAGGATGAACCTCGCGACGTGCCGCGCCTGCTGCATCGCGACGGGTGACAGCCCGGGGAGCGGCGCGCCGTCCTGCTCCATGTGGGCCATGTCCCCGATCGCGAACGCGCTTGGGTGGTCCGGGATCCGCCCGTGCTCGTCGACCCGCACGCGCCCCTGGCGATCGAGCGGGACGCCGAGCGACGCCGCGAGCGAGGTCCCCTGCACCCCCGCGCCCCAGACCACCGTGCTCGCCTCGATGCGGCCGCGGTCGCCCCGGCCGAGGCCCGGCAGGGCGTCCTCCGACGCGCTCTCCCACGCGATGCCGTGGGGGTCGATGCTCGTCACGCGGGTGAGCGTGCGCACCTCCACGCCGAGCTCGCCGAGCTGCTCGGCGGCGCTCGCCGAGAGCGCCTCGGAGAAGCTCGAGAGGACGCGGGGCCCCGCCTCGACCAGGATCACCTTCGCGTCGCGCGGGTTGATCGAGCGGAAGTCGTCGTTCAGCACGTGCCGCGCGAGCTCGGAGACGGCGCCGGCCAGCTCCACGCCTGTCGGGCCGCCGCCGATCACGACGAACGTGAGCAGCCTCGCGCGCGCCGCGGGATCGGTCTCGCGCTCTGCGCGCTCGAAGGCGAACAGCACGCGGTGCCGGATCTCCAGCGCGTCCTCGAGCGACTTGAGGCCCGGGGCGACGGCCGCCCACTCGTCGTGGCCGAAGTAGCTCGTCTTCGCGCCGACCGCGAGGACGAGGCGGTCGTACGCGATGGCCTCGCCGTCGAGGAACACCTGCTTCGCCGCGAGGTCGACGCGGCTGACCTCGCCGAGGAGCACGCGCGCGTTCGCCTGCCTCGCGAGTACGCCGCGGATCGGCGCCGCGATCTCGGCGGGGCTCAGCCCCGCCATCGCGACCTGGTAGAGCAGCGGCTGGAAGAGGTGGTGGTTCTGCCGGTCGATCACGGTCACCTTGACCCGCTCGCCCGCGAGCTGCTGCGCGGTCGTGAGCCCTCCGAACCCGGCCCCTACGATGACTACATGCGGCACGTCGCTCATACGCCGCTTGTAGGGCGTTTGGCGCGGGGAGCCCAGAGGGACCGCCGTGGCCCGTCGAGTGACTCGAGATCCCCCTAGCGCCGCCTCGGCGACCGGCCCCCCGCGGCGACGGCGCCCTCCGCGGCGAGCGCCGCGCGCAGCTTCGGGCTCGCGACGTGGACGTACGCGTCACGGACGAGGCGGGCCACGACGTCCCAGTCGGGGTCGCCGTCGAGCACGACGCCCACCCAGCCGCGTGTGCCCACGTATGGGGGACGGAAGAAGCGCGCCGGGTCGAGCTCGACGAGCGCGACCTGGGCGCCCGGCTCCTGAGGGAGCCACACAGAGAGGTGCTCCGCGCCGTGGTGGTGATCGTCGAGCGTCGCGAAGGCGCGGGACCGCGACGCCCTCCCCGCGAACCACGCGGGCGAGCCGTGCGAGCTCCGCTCGACCGCGTCGGGCAGCGCCGCGCAGATGGCCCGCAGCCGCGTGATCGCCGCCTCGCTCCCGTCGCCGCCGCGGTGCTTCACGGCGCGAGTGTGCCCCGGCGGCGTCGCCGCCGCCAGTCGCGTGAGGCGCGCCGGGGTATAGTCGCGCCATGCTGCGACGAACTGGCGCAAGCCTCGCCCTCGTGTCTCTGTCGGCCGCGCTCC
>CAZHGG010001169.1:0-2083 GCA_964531755.1 uncultured Polyangiaceae bacterium | reverse complement strand
CCGCCGGCCCCTCGGCCGACGCGAGCGCACCGCGGCCCGGCCACGTGCTCCGCGCGGCGGTCCGGTGCGACCGGCCGGGGCGCAAGATCAGCGACCACATCTTCGGGATCGCTTGGGATCTCGGCGAGCCCGCGCCGCAGAGCTTCCGCATGGGCGCCACCACCCGGCGCTGGGGAGGCAACGCCTCCTCCCGGTACAACCCCGACATCGGCGCGTGGAACAGCGCCAACGACTGGTTCTGGGAGAACCACGGCATCACGACGCACCACACTTTCCTGAAGCAAAACAAGGACAACCACCTCACGTCGGCCTACACGGTGCCCATGCTCGGCTGGGTCGCCAAGGACAAGACCTCGTATTCGTTCTCCGTCGGCAAGTACGGCGCCCAGCAGAAGACCGATCCGCAGAAGCCCGACGCCGGCAACGGCCTCGACCCGCACGGCAAGGCGCTCGTGGCGGGCCCGCCCGAGACCACCAGCCTCGCCGCGCCGCCGGCGCTCGTCGCGCGGTGGGTCGGTGAGCTCAAGGCCGCACGCGACGCGGGACGCGAGGACGTCTCCCTCTACATCCTCGACAACGAGCCGGCGCTCTGGAACTCGACCCACCGCGACGTGCACCCCGACCCCGTGACGTACGACGAGCTGCTCGACCGCACGTTCCGCTACGGCGACGCCGTGCGCGCCGCCGACCCCGCGCCGCGCATCGCGGGCCCGGCGGAGTGGGGCTGGCCCGGCTACTCGTTCTCCGCGAAGGACGCGGCGGTCGGGTTTCAGCAGAAGCCCGACAGGCTCGCGCACGGCGACGTCCCGCTCTCGGCGTATTACCTCCGCAAGATCCGCGAGCACGAGCGAAAGACCGGGAAGAAGCTGCTCGATCTGTTCGATCTGCACGTGTACCCCCAGGCGACGGGCGTGTTCAGCGACAAGGCCGACCCGGCCACGGCGGCGCTCCGCCTGCGGCAGACGCGCGGCCTGTGGGACCCGACCTACCGCGACGAGTCGTGGATCCGCGACACGGTCATGCTGCTCCCGCGCATGCGCCGGTGGGTCGACGAGAACGCGCCGGGCGTGGGCCTCATGATCGGCGAGTGGAACTTCGGCGGCGAGCCCCACCAGAGCGGCGCCCTCGCGGCGGCCGAGGCGCTCGCCAAGTTCGCGGAGTACGGCGTCGACGTGGCGTACTACTGGCGCGTCCCGAAGGACCGCTCGGCGACGTACTGGGCCTTCCGTGCGTTCCGCGATTTCGACGACCACGGGGCGCGCTTCCAGGACGAGCTCGCCGCGGTCGCCCAGGACGTGGCGCGCGGCGCCCGCGTGTACGTGTCGCGCGACCCCGCGGGGAAGAAGCTCGTGGCGATGCTGCTCAACTTCTCCGTGGACGCGTCGTTCACGGCGGAGCTGGCCCTCGAGGGGTGCCCGGCGACGGCGCGCGTGGCCACCACGCGGGTCTTCGACTACCGCGACGCCTCCACCACGGGGCTCCGCGCCCGCCCGGCCGGCCAAGGCGTGCGCGTGGCCGGCGGCACGTCGCCGACCGTCCAAGCGGACGTCGCGCCCTACGCGCTGACGGTGCTCGAGCTCACGCTCGAGTGAGGCGGGCTCAGCGGCCGAGGCGCCGCGCCTTCACCGTGCCGTCCAGCCGGCACAGCCCGCGCCCCTGCGCCGCCTCCAAGACCACGCCGGTGAGCTTCACCTCGAGCGCGCCCTTGCGTGGCTCGTAGGTGGTCACGCTCACCGTTCCCTGGATCGGGTCGTTCCGCCACGACTGGGTCGCCGGGTCGTACGCGCACGTCGAGGCGTTGCAGAGGTTCGTGTACACCACGCCGCCGGCGATGAGGTTCAGCACGTCGCGCTCCTCGGTGCGGTCGCGCGTCGACAGCGTGAACGACCGCCGCCCCGAGGGCAGCGAGAGCTGGAAGCTGCCGCTCATGGGCGCCTGCGCGTTCGAGACGGCGATCGAGTCGAACGTGCTCGTGTTCGTCGCGACCACGAGGTCGCGGAACTCGGGCGCGCAGTCGCCGGTCGCGCGCAGGCCGACCTCGGCGGCCTCGGGGGCGGGGGGCGCGCCGCCCTCACCGGCGCCG
>CAZHGG010001168.1:1870-2084 GCA_964531755.1 uncultured Polyangiaceae bacterium | reverse complement strand
CGCGCGGCGTCGGGCGTCACCACCGCCGCGAACCCGACCAGCCCCGCCAGCGCCACGAGGCGTCGCGCGCCCGCGCGCGAGCCGGCCAGACCGGGGCGAGACCACGAGCGACGACAGGCGACCACGCGAGTACGGTACACCCGCGGCGCCCGCGGCGGGGCCCGGCGCGCGCGGCGTGGGCGCGCGGGGCGGGGGGGGGGGGGGGGGGGGGGCG
>CAZHGG010001168.1:0-1860 GCA_964531755.1 uncultured Polyangiaceae bacterium | reverse complement strand
CGCGCCCCCCCGGGAGTACATCGTTCCGCCCGCCTCGCGGACCACGCCATGCCCCCCCCCGAGTTCTCCGTCCCCATCTCCTCGCTCGACGCCGCAGGCAAGAGCTTCACGTTCCCCATCCGCCCCGCGTGGATCCGCGGCGCGATGGAGGGGTGCGAGGTCGCCCCCGCAGACCGCGACGGCACGCTCGAGGTGCGCCTGTCTCCGAGCGGCGCCGACGTCGTCGCCCAGGGCACGCTCGAGGCCGACCTGGTGGTGCCGTGCGCGCGGTGCCTCGGTCCCGCCAATATCTCGATTTCTCACAGCTTCTCTGTCCTCTTCGTCCCGAGCGGCGCGCCCGAGCGCGGCGACGACGAGGAGGTCATCGCCAGCGAAGAGGGCGACACGCTCCCGTACGACGGCGAGACCGTGGTGCTCGACGACTTCGTCCGCGACGAGCTGTTGCTCGAGTCCCCGATGATTCCCTTGTGTTCCGAGGGCTGCCCGGGTATGAGCCCTTCCCTCGTTTCCAACGGTCCGGAGGCCGACGCGCCGACAGACCCGATTGACCCTCGCCTTCTGCCGCTCCTGCGGTGGAAGACCCCCCAGAAGTCCTGAAGAGACCTGACGAAGGAGCATCCCCGTGGCCGTCCCCAAGAGGCGAACCAGCCGATCCAAGCGCAACATGCGGCGCGCGAACCACGACAAGGTCGTCCCGGTGCAGCTCATCGCCTGCTCCAACTGCGGCGAGCCGGCGGTGCCCCACCGCGCCTGCGGCGCGTGCGGCTTCTACGGCGGCCGCTCGGTCAAGAAGACCGAAGCCGCGAGCTGAGCACCCCCCGCGCGCGACACCCGGCACGGGCAGGAAGACCCCTTCTCGCCCGTGCTCGGTTTTTTGTGCGAGCCACGAATTGACTTTTTTGTTAGTCAGTAGGCCATCGCGCTCCGCGACCCCGAGAATCCCATGCTGCAGCCCGCCTCCCGCATCCTCGGCACCGGCCACTACCTCCCGCCGAACATCCGGACCAACCACGACATCGAGAAGATGGTCGACACGTCCGACCAGTGGATCATGGAGCGCACGGGCATCCGGGAGCGGCGCATCGCCAGCCCCGACATGGTCACGAGCGACATGGCGACCGAGGCCGCGAGGTCCGCGCTGGCGATGGCCGGGCTGAAGGCCTCCGACCTCGACATGATCATCGTGGGCACGGTCACGCCCGACATGCCCATGCCCGCCACGGCGGTCTTCGTGCAGCAGAAGCTCGGCGCCGGGCACTGCCCCGCGTTCGACATCTCCGCCGCGTGCGCGGGCTTCCTCTTCGGCCTCACCCTGGCCGACGGCGTCATCCGCACCGGCGTCGCCAAGCACGTGCTCGTCATCGGCGTGGAGCTCCTCTCGCGCGTGGTCGACTGGGAGGACCGCACCACCTGCGTGCTCTTCGGCGACGGCGCGGGCGCCGCGGTGTTCGGGCCCGCCGACGGCAAGGTCGACGCCCTCGGGCGCCCGCGCGGCGTGCTCGCCTCGAGCATCCACTCGGACGGGGAGCTCGCCGCCTCCCTGTGGATCCCCGGCGGCGGCAGCCGCATGCCTCCGTCCGCCGACATGCTGGCGACCAAGGCTCACAAGGTGCACATGCGCGGCCAGGACATCTTCAAGGTCGCCATCAAGAGCCTGTACTCTGCAAGCAAGGCCGCGGTCGAGAAGGCGGGCATGGTCCCCGACGAGGTCGACTGGGTCTGCCCGCACCAGGCGAACCTCCGCATCATCGACCAGGCCACGAGCCGCCTCGGCGTCCCGAAGGAGAAGATCCTCGTGAACCTCGAGCGGGTCGGCAACACGTCGAGCGCGAGCATCCCCATCCTCCTCGACGAGAGCCT
>CAZHGG010001167.1:0-2086 GCA_964531755.1 uncultured Polyangiaceae bacterium | reverse complement strand
TCGCGCTCGACGACCTCCCCCGCAGCCTCCGCGACGCCCTCCTCGTGTTCCGGGGCGACGAGAACGTCCTGCCCAGCAAGTGGGGGCTGGCCAGCACGAAGCAGCTGCGGCCGCGGCTCGGCTTCTCTCTCTGGCGGGGCAAGACGCTGCACGGCCGCCGCGTCCCGCTGATGAACCTCTTCAACCACACGCCTACCCCCGTCGAGGAGGGCTGGTCCACGCTCGTCACGCAGGTGCGGGACTTCCGCGGCGGCGCCAACACGTACGACAGCCACAACGGCACGGACTTCGCCGTCCCCCCGGGCACGCCGGTCGTCGCGGCCGCGCCGGGTCGGGTCACCCACGTCGTCAACGAGTACAACCGCGGCGGGCTCAAGGTCGTCATCGACCACGGGGCCCACCTGCTCACCTCGAGCAACCACCTCGCGCGCGCCGAGGTGCGCGTCGGCGATCTCGTGGAGCGCGGCCAGGTCGTGGCCCACTCGGGCTACAGCGGCCTCGATGGGCTGCTCACCTTCCCGTTCGGCACCCCGCACGTGCACTACAACGTGTGGCTGAACGGCGTCGCGGTCGACCCGTTCGCGGGCGACGCCGAGGTGTCGCTCTGGCGCGACCACAACGCCCCCGTGCCGCTCCGGCCCGCGGAGCGCGGCGCCCCGGAGGCGATCCCCGAGTCCGACCTCGACCTCGCCGGCATGTGCGACGCGCTCGCGCTCTGCAAAGACCGCCGCGTCCGGGCCGAGCTCGCCGCGATCCGCGATCCCCAGCTGCTCGCCACGCGGCTCGTGTTCCAGCACATCACGTACCCGCTGCGGTTCAGCGAGGCGCCGCGCGTCTACCGCAGCGCGCGCCCCCGCGCCCCGCGCCTCGACCTGCCGTTCCGCGCCGAGGAGTTCGACGGGGTGGTGCAGCTCGACTGAGGCCCGGTCAGAACGAGCCGCTCAGCATGAGGCCGTTCGTGGTGCCGAACAGCGGCTGCATCTTGACGCGGTCGCGCAGGCCTGTCGCCTTCGGCAGGGGCGGCTGCGCCCCCCCCTCGGCGCTCGCGGGCTTCGTGAGCAGCAGGTACGCCCCGATGCCCCCGGCGGCCAGCGCGCCGACGCCGAAGCCGATGAACATCGCGCTCGCCGACCTCGCCGACTTGTCCTTCTCACAATAGAAGTTGGTGTCGTTGCCGCTCTTCTGGACAGTGCGGGGCGAGCCGGAGAAGTCGCACGGATCGCCGCTCTGGTAGTCGTTGGCGCTGAGGGCGTTGTCGCGGCCGACCTTGAGCTGCGCGGCGAGGTCGGACTCCTCGCCCTTGAGGCCGAGCCACCGCACGCCCGACACGACGCTGACGACGGCGAGCGTCGCGCCCACGACGACGAGCCCGCCGCCGACCACCGTGCGCGTGGGGAAGGGCTTGCTGGGCTCGGTCTTCGTGACGTCCACGTCGACCTCGATCACCTCTTCTTGGCCGCTCTGCAGGGTGAGCTGCTTCGTGCGCCGGGCGGCCCCGGGCACCACGATCTCGACCGTGTGGGCGCCGCTCGCCACGTCGATCGTGGCGGTGCCGTTCTGCACCGGGACGTGACGCACGCCGTCGACGATGACCTCGCCGCCGCCGGTGCCTGCGCGCACGATGACGCGGGCGGCCGACGTGCCCGTGAGCTCTTCGAAGAGGCGCCGGGCGAGGCCGGTCAGGCGCGCGTCGTCTTTGTTCTTCAGCTTGTCGGAGTAGGTCTCGCGGATGACGAAGTCCTTCATGCCGCGGCGATAGAGGTGGAGCTCGACGTTGACCTGGCCGCCGCCGCCGGCCTTGGCCATCACGCCCCACACGTACCGGTCGCTCTTCACGGCCTCGGCGATCTTCTGCTGGCACGCAAGGTCGGGCTTCGCCGAGCACTTGAGGGACACGGTGAGCGCCCCGAGCGACGGGCTGTTCTCGAGCAGCACCCACCCGGGCGCCTGGCGGGCGCGCTCCTTCAGGGCGTCGGCCAGGGCGTCGGCCTCGTCTTGCGCGTCGTCCGAGTCGATGCCGAGCACCGCGATGGTCTGCTGGCCCGCGGGGGCCAAGGCCGGGGCCGGCGCGGCCGGCGCCGCGGGA
>CAZHGG010001166.1:0-2088 GCA_964531755.1 uncultured Polyangiaceae bacterium | reverse complement strand
CTCGTCGTCGGTGAGGTCCCCGGGGGACCACGGCGCGGGGGGCGTCTCGCCGGCGGCCTCGGGTGGGGCGTCGCTCGAGGCCGGTTCCTTCGCCCGCGTGGCGGCGTGCCACGGGGCGTACGCGAGCGCGACCGCCACGCGATGCCTGCACACCGCGGTGGCGCCGCAGCTGCACGCGCAGTCCTTCAGGCCGCGCTGCGGCGTGAGCACGGCCACGACGCCGTCGGGGAAGGTCCCCGTGACCTCGCCCGCGTCGGACTCGACGAGGGTCGGCCCGAGGCCCTCCTCGAGCTCGCGCTGCGCCCGCTTCACGAGGCCCATGTTGGCGAGCTGCGCGAGCGACTGCGGCGTGAGCGCCAGGAGATCGGCGCGGCTCACGCGCGCACCTTCTCGGCCAAGAAGGCGACGAGCTCGCCCGGGGTCATGGCGCCGACGTGGGCGCCGGCCTCCACCAGCCGCCGCGCGAGGTCGCGGTCGTACGACGGGTTCGCCTGCGCGTCGAGCGCGGCGAGCCCGAGCACGAGCGTGCCCTGGCTGCATAGCGAGCGGACGCGCGAGACGAGCACCCCCGGGCTGCCGCCCTCGTAGAAGTCGGTGATGAGCACGACGATCGTGCGCCGCGGGTTCTCGACGAGGCCCGCCGCGTACGACACCGCGCGCCCGATGTCGGTGCCGCCCCCGAGCTGCACCTTCATCAGCACCTCGACCGGATCGGTCACGCGGTCGGTGAGATCGACGACCTCCGTGTCGAAGATGACGAGGTGCGTCTTGGTGGAGGGGAGCCCCCACAGGCACGCGGCCGTCACGGCGGCGTGGATGACCGAGGAGAGCATGCTGCCGCTCTCGTCGACGAGGAGGATGATCTGCCACCGGTCGAGCTGCCGCCGCGTGCGCGACACGAAGAGCGGCGTGCGGATGAAGAGCCGCTTCGCGCGCGCGTCGTAGGTGGCGAGGTTCTTGCGGATGGTGGCCTTTGCGTCGAAGTTCTTCGCGATCTTCAGGTTCGAGCGGGTGCGGCTCCGCGTGCCGTGGAAGCTCCGCCGCACGGTCTTCGCGAGCTTCTCCATGAGGCGCCGTACGACCTTCGCCACGAGCTCGCGCGCGAGCGCGAGGACCTCCGGATTCATCAGATGTTTCGTGAGGAGGACCGCGCGGAGCAGGGTCTCGTTGGGCTCGACCCGCGCGAGGACCTCCGGGTTCGTGACGACCTCGTGGATCTGGTAGCGCTCGACCGCGTCCTGCTCGATGCGCTCGATGGTCTCCTTCGGGAACAGGCGGTGGACCTCCGACAGCCAGTCGGGCACGGAGAGCGCCGAGGGCCCGTGGCCGCCCTGCCGGTCGTCGATGTCGCGGGACGCGAGGTCGTCGCCGCGCTCGTAGAGCCACCCGAGGGCGGCGTCGGCGGCGAGGTCGTCCGCCGAGAGGCCCGAGCGCCCGTCGAGGGCCGCCTCCGAAGCGCGCCCGAGCAGCAGACGCCAGCGGACGAGTCGCTCGTCACGGCCGCTCACGACGTGCCTCCGGGCTCGGCGTCGTCGAGCGCGTCGGTCAGGCCGAAGCGTCGGGCGAGCTCGCGGGTCGCGTCCTCGAGCGCCGCGCCCCGCCGCACCAGGTCTGGGTCGACCGGCGCCCGCAGGAGCGCCATGGGGTCGTGCCCCGCCTGGCCGCCGAGCGCGAGCACGCTCTCGGCGATGGCGAGGCGCTCGCGCGGCGGAAAATACGCGAACGCCTGGCGGAGGGCGGGCAGAGCGATGAGGAAGTCGTCTCGCAGAAAGCCCGTGATCGAGGCGTCGATGGTGGCGACGATGGAGCGATCGCGCACCACCTCGGCGCGGGCCAGGGCGAAGAGCCCGCCGAGGAAATCGCCGAACGTTCCCGGGCGGGCCACGGCGCGCAGCGCGGCCCGCGCGCGCGCCGCGTGGTCCTCGTGCACCGCGTCGCCGTCGGTGTGGGGCGCCATCGACCAGAGCACGCCGAGCGCGGCCGCGCGCAGACCGCGCGGCGCCTCGGGGACGTGGCTGCGCCGCTCGCAGCACACGAGCGCGCGCGTGGTCATCGTGGCCGCGTCGTCGTCCGCCTCGCGCAGCACCT
>CAZHGG010001165.1:0-2088 GCA_964531755.1 uncultured Polyangiaceae bacterium | reverse complement strand
CGAGCTCTCGAGCCTCCTCGGCGCCGAGGGCGCGCGCCGGGTCGCGGAGGCGCTCGTGCTCGGGAGGAGGGCGCTCTCCCCGCCCCCGCCGGTCACGATCGAAGACGCGTCACGGGTGCACGCGTGGGCGATGAGCCGCCTCGCGCACTCAGCCGCGGCGGTCGCGCTCTCCCTCGCCGCGAGCGGGTGCCTGGCGAGCGCCGTGCTCGACGCCCGCGTGGCGGAGGCGAAAGCAAGCGCGGAAGCACTGGAAACTATTGCGGATATCGACGTAGCGCGGGCCGGCTTCGAGGCGCAGCTCGCCGAGCTCGAGGGCCTGCACCGCGTGGCGCCCGGGAGCGACGAGGCGCTCTTCACGCTCGCGCGAGGGTGGACCGTCTACGGCGTGATGTTCCTCGCCGACGCCCGCGAGGAGGCCGCCGACGCGGGAGACCTCGCGGCCGTGCGCGCGCTCACGTTCCGTGAGCTCCACGCCCTCGAGCGGGCGATCGGCTTCGGCGTCCACGCCCTCGGTCGTCGCGGCGGCGATCTGGAGGCCGCGCGGCGCACGCGCGACGCGCTCGCGGCGTGGGCCGGCGAGCGGCTGACCCGGCCGCAGGACGCCGAGCTCGCGTATTGGGTGGGCCGCGCGTTCGTCGCGCGCGGGCGGCTCGTGCCTGGCGAGCTCGATCCGCGGCGCCTCGAGCCCTTCGCCGGCGCCGTCCTCCTCGAGCGCTCGCACCGCCTGGCGCCCGGCTATGCGCGCTACGGGGCGCTGCGAGAGCTCTCGCTCGCGCTCGGCGAGTCGTCGAGCGGCGCCGACGAGGCGCGCCGGAACTTCGAGCTCGTCCTCGAGCGCACGAGCCGCCGCGCTCTGTCCGTCCACGTCGAGTACGCGCTCGGGCCCGCCTGCCGCCGCCCCGACGCCGCGCTCGTCGAGCGACTGCTCACCGAGGTCCTCGCCGCGACCGACCCCGGCCTCGAGGATCGGCTCGCCAACGCCTTCGCGAAGCGTCGGGCGCGGCGCGCCCTCGCTCGGGCCCCCGAGCGCCGGTGCCTCGCCCCCTGAGCCCCCGCGCCTCGCGCGCATACCCAGCGCGGCGGTTCGACGCTACGCTCGGGAGATGGTGCGCCCCACACGACCCCGGTCTCGCCGCGCCGCGCTCGCCGCGCTCGCGACGGCCGGGGCCCTCCTCTCCCTTGGCGGGCGGGCGGACGCCGCCGAAGAGCTGCGCGTCGGCACGCTGGCGCCCCGCGCCTCGGTGTGGGGGCGCACGCTCGGCGCGTGGAGCGCGGCCGTCCAGCAGGAGAGCGGAGGACAGCTGAAGGTGAGCCTCTACTACGGAGGCTCGCAGGGCGACGAGGCGGAGCTCGCGACGAAGATCAAGGACCACACCCTCGACGGCGCCGCGCTCAGCGGGACCGGCCTGGCGGCCTTCGCGCCCGACGTCGCCGCGCTGGAGCTGCCGCTCGTGTTCGACGGCTGGCCCAAGCTCGATCGCGCGCGCAACGCCGTGCGGCCGCTGCTCGCCGAGAGCTTCGCCAAGGCTGGCGTTCGGCTGCTCGCCGAGGGCGAGACGGGCGTGATGCGCGTCTTCTCCCGGGGGGCGCCCGTGCGCACGCCGCGCGATCTCGCGGCGCTCCACCCGTTCGTCCGCGCAGACGATGCGATCGGGCGCGCCCTCTTCGCGGGGGCGGGCCTGCGCCCGCCGTCGCTCACCGTCGCGCAGGTCTTCGCGGCGCTGCTCCCGCCGTCGGCTTCTCAAGACGCAGGGGTCGCTCCGCCGCGGGTCGACGTCGTGTTCGCGTCGGCGCTCGCGGTCACCGAGCTCCGCTGGGCCGATCTCCTCGATCACGTCACGCCCGACCTCACCGCCTACGGGATCGGGGGCATCCTCATCGGCGCGGCGCGGTTCGAGGGGCTGCCGCCCGAGGCGCGCGCCATCTTGCGGCGCACGGCCGAGGGTACGACGGCGCTGCTCGCGCAGCGCGTGCGCTCCGCCGATCTCCGCGCGCTCAGCGCCCTCCGCGCGAGCAAGGAGGTCGTGGCGCTCACGCCCGCGGAGCGCGCCGAGTGGGAGACCCTGGCGCGGGCGTCGCGAGCGCGGC
>CAZHGG010001164.1:0-2092 GCA_964531755.1 uncultured Polyangiaceae bacterium | reverse complement strand
GCGTGCCGGCTGGCTCGAGTGGCCCTACGTGGAGGGGCTGCGCATCGACGAGGCCTGGGCCAACGGGTCGGTCAGCTCCATCTGCCGCAACGACTACAGCGACGCCCTCCGGGGGGTGGTCGCCCGGCTCCAGATCCAGCTCTGCCGCCCCCGGTGACAGAAAGGCGCGCGATCTCCTTGTGCCGCCCCGGGCATCTGCGGTAAAGGACCGCCCCCGTTTTCGTGCATCGAGGAGCTGTCATTCCATGAGCAAGCTTGCCCAGACGCTGGATTCCGCCCAGTCGAAGTTCGCCGGGTACCTGAAGGAAAACAAGATCGACCCCATCCGCGTGGTGTACGCGTCGTCGCACATCGAGTCGCTGACGCCCGACGACCGCGCGATCAAGCTGGCGAAGCGCCAGGCCCGCGGCAAGGAGGACGACGCCGCCAAGGCCGCCCGCGCGAAGAAGCCGCGCTCGGGCCGCCCGGTGACCTCGCAGCTCGTGACCCGCGCCGTCGCCGGCGAGACGCTCACGGGCCCGCAGAAGACCCGCATCCTCCGCGCGGTGGCGCGCATCGCCGAGCAGAAGAAGCTCGGCGAGGTGCAGCTCTCCAACCTGTTCTAGCCGTCGCTCGCGGCGCTGCGTCCACCTCCCGTCGCCGGAGCGCGCTCACAAATGCCGCTTCGGCAGCTGTCGTTCGTGCAAGACGTGAACGACCTCGAACCCGTCGTCGACCACGCGGAAGTAGATCACGTGCCGCTCGCAACGCAGTGACCGCAGCGCCGGACGCCCTGGCACCGTGCGCGCGACCTGCCACAGCGTGGGGATCTGCACCTCACACGCGTGCTCGAGGAGTGACAGGTAACGGTCGCGTTGCGCCTCGCCCCACTCCCTCTCGGTGTAGGCGGCGATCTCCTCGAGCGCTTGCTCCGCGCGCGTCGTGTAGTGGACGGTCACCCTCCGCGCTCGTCGGCCGGGCGGCCTCCGCGCTTGCCCCGAACGCGCGCGAAGACACCGGGCGCCGCGCGGCCGCTCGCGAGCGCCGCGTCCAAGGCGCCCTCGACCGCGCGCTCCTTCGCCGCCTCAGACTCGTGCTCGCGAAGCGCCTCCCGGATGACCTCGCTCGCGCTCGCATAGGCGCCGCTCTCGACGCGCTCTCGGATGTAGGCCTCGAAATGGCTGCCGAGGATGACGCTCGTCGTCTTGGCCATGTCGTGGTGATACTAGAATCTGGTATCACCGTCGAGCCAGCGCCACCGCCTCACCCGATCACCGGGAGGCCCTTGCGCTGGAGCGAGGGGCTCCCGGTCTCCGCGGCCAGGGCCTCGAGCTCGGCGACGCGCCTGGCCTGAAACGCCGGGTCGACGGCGTGCCGCACGGTCGCGCCTTCCTTCACGGGCACGTAGCTCATCGCGTGCTCGGTGAGGGCGGTGATGGTGAGGCTCGGGTTGACGCCGAGGTTGGCGGGGACGGCCGACCCGTCGCACACGTAGAGCCCGGGGTGGCCGTACACCTCGTGGCGCTCGTCGACCACGCCCTCCGCGGGCGACGGGCCGATGGCGGCGCCGCCGAGGATGTGGGCCGTCGTCGGCGTGTCGAAGAGCACCTCCGGGATCGATGAGTACGCGATCCCCCCGACCTTCTGGGAGAAGGCGCGGGCGAAGGCGTTGGCGAGGGGGATGTACGAGGGGTTGGGCGCGCCGTCGCCGCGGTCGCTGTCGAGCGCGCGGCGCCAGAGCGTGCGCCAGGTGCGGCGCAGGCGGAGCGAGATGGAGTTGTCGAGCGTCTGCATGACGAGCAGGAAGACGCCACGCCGCGCCTTGCCGAAGGGCCAGAGGCTCCGCGCGAAGGTGACCGGGTGACGGAGCGTCTGGGTGATCCAGCGCCACCAGCGGGGCGCGCCGGGGCCGCCGTCGGTGAGGGTGGTGGCCAGGGGGTAGAGCGCGTCGCTCCCCTCGCTGTAGCGGACCACCTCGACGTGGGTCTTGTCGTCGGGGTGGACGGACGACGTGATGGCGATGCCGCGCGCCCAGGACTCCTTGCGCGGCGCCGCGGTGACCCCGAGGATGGCCTCGCTGTTGGTGCGTACGACGCGCCCGAGGGCCTCGGAG
>CAZHGG010001163.1:0-2092 GCA_964531755.1 uncultured Polyangiaceae bacterium | reverse complement strand
AGCTTCTCGGCCTTCTGCAGCTCGGCGCGGCGGTCCGCGAGCGCCGCGCGCGCGCCCGCGACGTTCCCGGCCTCAAACAAGAGGTTCGCCTGGGTGAGGCTCTGGGCGGTGTGGCTCCGCTCGAGCCGCGCCGCCACGAACGGGTCGAGGCTCGGATCGCTCGCGCCGGCGCGGACCTCGAGGCCGAGCGCGCCGGTCGCGGCGCCGTCGGCGCGCTCGACGAGATCGCGGAACGCGAGCTTCATGTCGGCCACGGGCTGCGGGCCGGCCGCGCCGACCGGCACGCGGAGCTTGATGAGCACGGTCTTCTGCTGGGCCCGCGAGACCGAGCCGAACGGGATGATGAGGCGGTCGCCCTGGCGCCGGAAGGCGCGGTCGAACACCTGCTCGACCTCGACGCCCGGAGCGAGGGTCACGACGAGCTCGCTGTCGCGCGCGACCGAGGCGACCAGCGAGTCGAACTCCTGGGCGAAGATGCCGGGGAGCCCCGCCGCGTCCCGCACGAAGTAGTGCCGACCGCTGGCCTCGTTCGCGATGGCGGCCATCACCTTCTCGTCGAAATCGACGTCGACGCCGATGGTGCTGATCGAGCAGCCGCGGTCGCGCATGCGCCCCGCGAGGCTGCGGAGGCCCGGGACGTCGCGGATGCCCGCGTTCGTGGCCCCGTCCGACAAGAGCAGCATGCGGCTCACCTGGTCGGCGCCCGCGGGCGTGCGCATGAGCTCGTGCATCGCGGACTCGAGCCCGCAGGAGATGCAGGTGTCGCCGCCGAGCCGGATCCCGCGGATGCGCGCCTCGATGCCCGCGCGCGTGTCCGGGCCGATCACCGTCGGCGGCACGACCACCTCGGAGGCCACCGCGAAGCTCACCACTGTGACCTTGTCGCCGTCTCGCATGCGCTCGACCGCCAAGACGGCGGCGCTCAGGGCGTTGGCGATGCGCTCGCCCTTCATCGACCCGGACTTGTCGATGACGATGCCGAGGTTCACCGGCGGGGCCGCGGCGCGGTCGGTGGCCTTGTCGGCACCCGTGACCTGCGCGAACAGGTAGGTCTCGCCGGAGCCGCGCTGGCCGAGGACCTCGTGGCCGAGGCGCGCGTCGAGGAGCAGGGTCTGCCCCGCGGAGAACTGCGCGCTCGTCGCGGCGCGTGCGCCCTCGACCGAGGGCAGGAGCGCGAGCTCGGGGCCGACGAGCGGCGAGGGCCCTCGCTCGGGGAGCGGCACGGCGAAGGCCGCCGCGCTCGACGCCAGGACACAGGCCAGGGACAGGAAAGCCAGGGTGCTCCGCTTCATCGCGCCTCCGAACCGCAACTTACGCGCCGGCGGCCGGAAAGTTCTCAGGAGGAGGGCGGTTCGGCGCTCGAGGTTGCGTCGGCGCCGCCCTCGCCGCCCTCGCCGCCCTCGCCGCCACGCTCGTCCGGCCGCCCCGAGCGGCGCGGAGGGACGACGCCGACGCGCTCGAGCAGGTCCCAGGAGGGCAGCCCGCCGATCATCACGAACACCGCGTCGTTCGGCAGCGACTCCCGCCGGCCGCTCGCGAGGTCCTCGAGGGTGGCGCTCGTGCGACCCACCGCCACGAGCCGGGCCCCGAAGCGGACCTCGAGGCGCCGCGCGTCGACCGCGCGCCGCAGCTCCGCGACGTTGCGCGCCTTGCCGCGCGTGAAGGCCGCCGCGCGAGCGACCACGGTGACGCGCGCGCCAGGCTGCCGCGAGAGGGCGAGCGCGGCCTCCATCGCCGAGTCGCCGAGGCCTACCACGACCACGCGCGCGTTCGCGAACGACGCGGCGTCGGCGAGGCTGTAGTGGAGCTTCTCCTCCGCGCCCGCGCCGAGCTCGAGCGGCAGGGTGCGCGGCGTACCGCGTCGCCCGATCGCGAGGACCACGCGCCGCGCCCGCAGCGTGAGGGGCGCGCCCTCGGAGAGCACCTCCACCTCGAACACCCCGTCGGCGGCGCGCGTGGCGCCGGCCACGCGGTGGCCCTCGCGGACGTCGAGCTGCCGGACTCGGACGATGCGCTCCCACTGGGAGACGAGCTCCTCTTTGGTGGCCTCGGCGCGCCAGAGATCGCCCTCGACCGGCAGGGTCAGCGGCGG
>CAZHGG010001162.1:0-2092 GCA_964531755.1 uncultured Polyangiaceae bacterium | reverse complement strand
TGAGCGCGTGCTGGGTCAGCCGCGCGAGAAGGCCGCCGCGTGGCCCGTGGCGATCGCGCGCTCGAGCAGGCGCGCGTCCATCCCCGGCAACGCGCCCGCGCGGCGGTGCTCCTCGGCGGCCGTGACCTCGGAGAGCAGCGTGTTGTCGGGGCACACGCACGCGCGCACGCCGAGCGCGAGCCACCGGGGGAGCGGGTGGTCCTCGACCCGCGCGAGGGCGCCCGTGTGCACGTTCGACGTGGGGCAGGCCTCGAGCACGATGCCCCGCGCGAGCACGAGCTCGACGACGCGCGGGTCGTCGAGCAGGGTCGTGCCGTGGCCGATGCGCTGGGCGTGGAGCTGCTCGACGGCGACGCGGATCTCGGCGGGGGGGCGCCCCTCCGCCGCGTGCACGGTGCGCCCGAGGCCCAGTGTGCGCGCGCGGGCGAACGGCGCCGCGTAGTCCTCGAGGCGCACGTCGTGCGCGCCCGACGGGCCGCCGGCGAGGTCGAGGCCCACCACGCCCGGGCGCGACGCGGCGACGTCGACGAGCCGCTCGAGCGTCGCCACGGGCTCGCCGTAGAGCCCGCAGAGGACGAGCCCCGCGCGCCCGTCGAGGCCCTCGAGCGCCGCGTCGACGACGGCCTCGAGGGGCGCACCGAGGTGCAGCTGCGGCGCGAAGCGCACCTCGAGCGTTGTCACGCCGTCGGCGCGCGCGTCCTCCCACGCCTCGCGGGCGACACGGGCGACGGCGCCCGGCTCTTGGAGGAGCGAGAGCGTGAACTCGAAGCGCGCGAGCGCCTCGTGCAGCCCCATGCCCGCGCGGAACGCGAGGTCGTCCGGCACCTCTCGGTTCTTGGCGCGGGCGAGCTCGCGAAGGGTCGACGGGCGCAGCGAGCCGTCGAGGTGTCTGTGCAGATCGGGGAGCATGGCGCCCAGCGTACGGGGCGCGCGCGCCGCCGCGAAGGGCCCGCGGTGGGGCCCCCCCTCAGTGGCACTCCACGGCGTCGCCGAAGGTGCAGTCGACGACCCGCGTCTTGGTCGCCTCGGTGTGGGCCTCGGCCTCGTGGCCCGGCTCGAAGTACCCGTCCGAGTCGGTCACGGTGTGCTCGCGCACGCGGATGACGAGCTTCGTGGGGCCCGACCACGTCAGGGACTCGACCTGCGTCTCCACCTTGGTGAACGACGCCGTCTCGGCGCCGTGCAGGCGGACGTCGGTGCGCACGACGCCCTTCGCGGTGCGGACGGCCAGCAGGTCACCCGCGTACGCCGCCTCGTACGGGCCGGGCAGGGGGAGGCTCACGGCGAGCGGGAGCACCTCGAGGGTCGCCGCGCCCGGGGCGCCCGTGACGGCGAGCTTCGTCGCTCCGCGCGCGCACGAGGGCTCGCCGGGGTCGCGGCCGCCGTACCACGGCGACTTCTTGTCCTCGTCGAGCGCGGCCTTCGCGTCGGCGACGAGGCGGGCGCACGCCTCCTCGACGGTGGGGAACGTCTTCGCCTGCGGCGTCGCCGCGTCGGGCCCGCCCACCTTCACGCGCGGCGCCATCGGCTTCTTGCGCCGCGTCTTCCCCGGCACCCCGCGCACCGACAGCTCCGAGATCGCGAGCTCCCGCCACGAGGGCTTCGAGCCTGCCTTGACGGCCAGCACCTCGAGCTTGAACGCGCCCCCCGGCGTGCCCACCTCGACCCGCTGCGGCGCGCGCACGCTGGGGTCGAGCGCCACCTCGCGCAGCACCTTGCCCGCGCGCGACAGGCGCACCTTGGTGACGCGCACGTTGGCCTCGAAGAGGTCTTCTTTCTCCGTCTTCCGGTCGAAGCCGGCCGACAGCAGCACCTCGGTCACCCGGGCGTCCTCGGGCACGGAGAAGGCGATGAAGCCGCCGACGAGGTCGCCGCTGCGGCCGTTCCACGCGGTCTCGGGGCGCCCGTCGACGAGGTGCTCGGGCAGATCGCGCGGGTTGTCGACCCGCGACGAGACGGCGACGACCGCGGGCGTGGCGTACAGGAGATCGACCTCGCCCGCGCCCGCCGCCGCCGAGCTCGCCGCAGCGCTGGCCGAAGGGGCGGCCGAGGGCGTGGCCTTCGCGGCGCTCGCGCTCGGGGCCGCGGCGCT
>CAZHGG010001161.1:0-2100 GCA_964531755.1 uncultured Polyangiaceae bacterium | reverse complement strand
ACCGGAGGATCGCAACGAAGCCCGTGCCGATGCGGCGGCGCGCGGGCGACGGGAGTCTATCAACGGGCTGCTAGCTCTTCTGGGGCCGGCCCCGGGGGCTCCACCGGCGGTCGACCCGCGGGCCGTGCCCCGAAATGCAATCCGGGGAAGAGCCGCGCCCGCGCGAGGCCTACTTCTTGATGAGCGTGAACTCGACGCGACGATTCTGAGCGCGCCCCTCGGCGGTCTCGTTCGGCGCCACGGGCTTCGACGGCCCGTAGCCCTTGGCCTCGAAGCGTGAGGCCTCGAGGCCCTTCTTCACGAACCAGGTCCGCACGGACTCGGCGCGCTTCTGAGAGAGCGTGGTGTTGGTGGCCGCGTTGCCGACGTTGTCCGTGTGGCCGCCGATTTCGACGCGGAGCTCGGGGTGCTTCTTGAAGACCTCCGCCGCCTTCTCCAGCACGGGGAAGGACTTCGCGTCGAGCGCGGGGGAGCCGGTCTTGAAGACCACGCCCTGGATGGAGCCCGAGAAGCTCGCCACGTCGGCGGGCAGCTCGTCGGGGCAGCCGTCTTCGTCCTGGTAGCCGTTCTTGGTCTCCGGCTGGTCGGGGCACTTGTCCGCGGAGTCGGTGACGCCGTCGCCGTCGCGATCGCCGTCGGCGACGATGACCGGCGCGCCGGTCACGGGGCAGCCGCCGTTCTGCGACGGGCCGGCCTCGCTCGGGCAGCGGTCCTGGGAGTCCGGCACGCCGTCGTAGTCGGCGTCGCTGGAGAACGAGGTCTTCGTGTCGGCGGCCTGGAATTTCCCGGTGAACACGGGCCGGCACGAGCGGTTCTCGAGGCGAGACTCGTAGGCGCCGCACACGTCGATGCACGCCTTGCTCTCGGGAGAGGGGACGAACGTGGCGCCCCAGGCGGCGCTCATGCCGCTCGAGTCGACGCGGCAGACGCACGAGCACTTGCCAAGCTGGGTGGTGGTCGGATCCTCGGCGGGGGCGCTCTCGCAGCCCGCGGCCAGCAGCGCCGCGAGCGCCGTCAGGGCAACGAGCGACGGAAAAGCCACGTGCGAGGCGAGCGATGTAAATCTACGTGCGTACAATGTGCGTCCCACCCTTTCGGATCGCGGACCGTACTTTCCTCTGACGCGGCCCGCAAGGGTCTCGTTCGCGTGGCGCGAGGTCACGGCCGGGCGCGGCGCCGGGCCAGGGGACATCGCGCGGCCGCGGTGGTACGGGGTGCGCGATGAACGAAGGCCCCACGAGCGAGCGCGCGACGGGCGCTGCCGAGGAGCGGCTCCGGTTCCCGCCGGAGCTGCCCATCTCGTCGCGCGTGCTCGACATCGCCAAGGCCATCGACGCGCACCCGGTCGTCATCGTGGCGGGCGCGACCGGCTCCGGCAAGACCACGCAGCTCCCCAAGATCGCCCTCGCGATGGGGCGAGGGCTCGACAAACACATCGGCATCACGCAGCCGCGCCGGCTCGCCGCGAGCAGCGTCGCGGCGCGCATCGCCGAGGAGCTCCAGACCACCGTCGGCGCCGACGTGGGCTACAAGGTGCGCTTCGACGATCGGACGTCGCCGAGCACCTACGTCAAGCTCATGACGGACGGCATCCTGCTCGCAGAGATCGCCTCCGATCCGCGGCTCGAGGCCTACGACACGCTCATCATCGACGAGGCCCACGAGCGCAGCCTCACGATCGACTTCTTGCTCGGGTACCTGCACCGGCTCCTGCCGCGGCGCCCCGATCTCAAGGTCGTCGTCAGCTCGGCGACCTTGGAGACCGCGCGGTTCTCGGCGCTCTTCGGCGGCGCGCCCGTGATCGAGGTCGAGGGGCGCACCTTCCCCGTCGACGTGCTCTACGCCCCGCCCCGTGAGGAGGCCGACCTGGCGGAGGCGGTGGCCGACGCCGTGGTCGACGTGACCGCGCTCGACCCGCGCGGCGACATCCTCGTGTTCCTGCCCGGAGAGCGCGAGATCCGCGAGACCGAGCAGGAGCTTCGCGCGCGCGACCTGCGGCACACCGTGGTGCAGCCGCTCTACGCGCGGCTCACGGCCGCCGAGCAGGCGCGGGCCTTCAAGACGCTCCCCGAGCGGCGCGTGATCCTCGCGACCAACGTC
>CAZHGG010001160.1:0-2102 GCA_964531755.1 uncultured Polyangiaceae bacterium | reverse complement strand
CTGGAGCTGAAACTCGGCGAGCAGCTCGACCTCGCCGCGCGCGACCTCGGCCGCGAGCGCGGCCTCGACGCGCGCGAGGAGGGCGGGGCCGAGGGCGTCGTCGCCGCGCGACGGGTTGCCGAGGCCGAAGCAGAGCAGCGGCGGCGGTCTCACTCCGCGCGCTCGCCGTCCCGCGTGAGCCGCTCGAGCAGCTCGCCCGAGGGCCCCACGAGGTCGACGTGCAGCGGCATCTTCCCGAGCGCGTGCGTCGCGCACGACAGGCAAGGATCGAAGGCCCGAATGGCCACCTCGATGTGGTTGAGCAGCCCCTCCGTGGGCTCGTGGCCGTCCAGGAAGCGCCGCGCCACCTCGCGGATCGACTCGTTCATCGCCTGGTTGTTGTGGGTCGTGGAGACGATGAGGTTGCACATGGTGACGAGGTCGTCGTCGCCCACCTCGTAGTGGTGAATCAGGGTGCCCCGCGGGGCCTCGAGGATGCCCACGCCGCTGCGCTGGCGGGGGCCCGAGGCGACGAGCTCGTCGCCCAGGAGCTGCGGGTCGGCGAGCAGCCGCTCGATGACCTCGGCGGCGTGGAGCAGCTCGACCATGCGCGCCCAGTGGAACGCGAGCGGCGCGTGGATGAGGCCTCCGGGCGAGCTCGCGAGGAGCTCCTGCCGCGCGGCCTCCGCGAGCGGCGTGCCGACCCGGTCGCAGTTCTGCAGGCGCGCGAGCGGGCCCACCTTGTACCAGCCGTCCTCCGTGCCTCGCGCGGCGATGAAGGGGAACTTCATGTAGCTCCACGAGCGCACGTCCTCGCGGAGCAGCGCCTCGTACTGCTCGGGTGCGGCGCCGTCGAAGATCAGCGCGCCGTCGGCGTCGCGCGCGCGGAGCACTCCGTCGTAGAGGTCGAGCTCGCCGTCCCGCCCCACGAGCGACAGGAGGCTCGAGCGCACCGCGCCGAACGTGTCGTAGAGCTCGCGGTTCGCGTGGTGGAGGGCCGCCACGAGGCGCACGCCGGCCGAGGCCCAGGCGAGCACCTCGGGCAGCGGACCCCGCAGCGCGTCGCGCTCGGCGGCGGTGACGGCCTTGTTCACGCCGCCCGGGATCGAGCCCGTCCCGTGGATGCGCTTGCCCGCCGTGACGCGGATGATCTCTTGGCCGAATTTGCGGAGCAAGATGCCCTGGCGCGCGATGTCGGGGTGGGCCGCCAGCACGCCCACGACGTTGCGGCGGCCGGGCTCGCTGTCGAAGCCGAACAGCAGATCGGGCGAGGCCAGGTGGTAGAAGTGGAGCGCGTGCGACTGGAGGATTTGCCCGTAGTGCATGAGCCGCCGCACGCGCTCCGCGGCCGGCGTGAGCGCGCGCGCGCCCACGATCAGGTCGACGGCCTTGGGGGCGGCGCTGTGGTGGCTCGCGGGGCAGTTGCCGCAGAGCCGCTGCACCATCACGGGCACCTCCCAGTAGGGGCGGCCCAGGATGAACCGCTCGAACCCGCGAAACTCCACGATGTGGAGGCGCACTTGGTGCACCTTGCGGTGCTCGTCGAGCAGGATGGTGACCTTGCCGTGCCCCTCGACGCGCGACACGGGCTCGATCACCACGCGCCGGAGTCGCTCCGGGTTCGCGGCGGTGTCGAGGGGTGAGCGGGGCGGGCGGGAACTGGCGGACATGGCGGACGTGGGCGGGGCTGTCGCCGGGCGAAGGGGTCAGTCGTAGTGGATGAGGCCGTGGCCGAGGTGGGGAGTCCGGCCGGCGAGGAGATCCGTGAGAAACTGCCAAATAGCGTCCGCCGAGGGCGGGCAGCCTGGAAGGAAGTAGTCAATCTTCACGACGTCGTGCAGCGGGTGCACCTTGGCGAGGGGCAGCGGCAGCTCGGGGTCGTTCGGGATGAAGCCGCGCTCCACGCCGCGCCCGGTGAGGTACACCGACTGGAGGCACTCGCGCACGTCGAGGTGGTTTCGCTGGGCGGGCAGCCCGCCGTTGATCGCGCAGGCGCCCACGGCGACGAGGAGCTTGCACTGTGCACGGAACTCGCGCAGCGTGCGCACGTTCTCGGCGTTGCACAGCCCGCCCTCGATGAGGCCCAGATCGCTCGGCCCGGGGTGCTTCTTGTCGGTGAGGGG
>CAZHGG010001159.1:0-2105 GCA_964531755.1 uncultured Polyangiaceae bacterium | reverse complement strand
GGCGCGCCGTCGAACACGGGCGTCGCGAAGAACACGCCGCGCGCGCGCTGCGACGCGAACTCGTAGACGTCCTCGTTCTTGAGCGACGCGAGGAGCTTCTTGTGCTCCGTGTCGGTCTGAAAGACCGACAGGAGGAGCTTCTTCACCGTCTCCGCGGGCGTGCCCGTCTCGAGCATGTCGCGGAGCTTGTTGCCGAGCTCGTGCGCGGCCCACCCGAGGTGCACCTCGAGGATCTGCCCCACGTTCATACGCGAAGGCACGCCGAGGGGGTTGAGCACCACGTCGACGGGGACGCCCGTCGGCAGGTACGGCATGTCCTCCTCGGGGAGGATGCGCGACACGACGCCCTTGTTACCGTGGCGTCCGGCCATCTTGTCGCCGACCTGGAGCTTGCGCTTGATGGCGACGTAGACCTTCACCATCTTGATCACGCCGGGCGGGAGCTCGTCGCCCTTCGAAAGCCTCTCGACCTTCTCGGCGCAGTTCTTCTCCATCTGCGTGACGCGCTCGTCGAGCTCCTGGAAGATGTGCCTGAGCTCGCCCGCATCGTGGTCGTCGAGGGTGATCTGCGCCCAGAGCTTGCGCGGGATCGACTCGAGCGTGGGCTCGTCGATCACGGCGCCCTTGGCGAGGAGCACCTTGCCCTTGTCGTCGACGAGCTTGGCGTGCGTGGTCTTGCCCGTGAGCAGCACACGCGCGCGGCGCAGGTAGCTCTCGCGCACGATCTTGATGCGGTCGTCGCGGTCCTTCTCGAGGCGCGCGCGCTCCTGGTCCTCGATGTCCTTGGCGCGGTCGTCCTTCTCGGTGCCCTTGCGCGCGAAGACCCGCGCGTTGATCACGATCCCGTTCACGCCCGGGGGGACGCGGAGGGAGGTGTCGCGCACGTCGCCGGCCTTCTCGCCGAAGATGGCGCGGAGGAGCTTCTCCTCGGGGGAGAGCTGCGTCTCGCCCTTCGGGGTGATCTTGCCCACGAGGATGTCGCCGGGCTTCACCTCGGCGCCGATGCGGACGATGCCGCTCTCGTCGAGGTCCTTCAGGGCCTCCTCGCCGACGTTCGGGATGTCGCGGGTGACCTCCTCCTTGCCGAGCTTCGTGTCGCGGGCGACGCACTCGAACTCCTCGATGTGGATCGAGGTGAAGACGTCGTCCTTGGCGATGCGCTCGGAGACGAGGATCGAGTCCTCGAAGTTGTAGCCCTGCCACGGCATGAACGCGACGACCACGTTCTGGCCGAGCGCGAGCTCGCCCATGTCGCAGGACGGGCCGTCCGCGAGGACGTCGCCCTTCTTCACGCGCTCGCCCGCGCGCACCACCGGCTTCTGGTTGAAGCAGGTCGACTGGTTGGAGCGCTGGAACTTGGTGAGCGAGTAGATGTCGGGGATCTCGGCCTTGTCGCCCTCGGCGCGGACGACGATGCGCGAGGCGTCGACGCTGTCGACGATGCCGTCGCGGCGAGCCACGATGCACACGCCCGAGTCCATGGCGAGGCGCCCCTCCATGCCCGTGCCCACGTAGGGCGCGTGCGAGCGGATGAGCGGCACCGCCTGGCGCTGCATGTTCGCGCCCATGAGGGCGCGGTTCGCGTCGTCGTGCTCGAGGAAGGGCACGAGGGCCGCGGCGACGGACACCATCTGGTTCGGCGCCACGTCCATGAGCTGGATCATGTCCGGCGTGACCATGTGGAAGTCGCCGTTGAGGCGCGCCGAGACGAGGCTCTCGGTGTACTTGCCCTTCGAGTCGAACGGCGCGGACGCCTGGGCGATGTACTTGCCCTCCTCCTCGAGCGCGGAGTACCAGCCGACCTCGTCGGTGATGCGCCCCTCGGACACGCGGCGGTACGGCGTCTCCACGAAGCCGTACTCGTTCACGCGCGCGAACGTGGACAGCGACGCGATGAGGCCGATGTTCGGACCTTCAGGGGTCTCGATGGGGCAGATGCGGCCGTAGTGCGTCGGGTGCACGTCGCGCACCTCGAAGCCCGCGCGCTCGCGCGTGAGACCGCCGGGCCCGAGCGCCGACAGGCGGCGCTTGTGCGTCACCTCGCTGAGCGGGTTCGTCTGGTCCATGAACTGCGAGAGCTGCGACGACCCGAAGTACTCCTTCAC
>CAZHGG010001158.1:0-2108 GCA_964531755.1 uncultured Polyangiaceae bacterium | reverse complement strand
GCCGGCCATGCTCGCCGTGGCGCGCCGGCACCTCGAGGGCTCCGGACACGGCGGGTGGGAGCTCCACGAGGGCCGCGCCGACGCCCTGCCGGTCGCGTCCGCGTCGTTCGACCTCGTGGTCGCCGGCTGGGTGCTCGGCCACCTGCGGACGTGGCGCGCCGACGACTGGCGCGAGGCGATCGGGGCCTGCCTCGCCGAGATGACCCGCTGCGCGCGGCCGGGCGGCGCCGTCGTGGTCATCGAGACGCTCGGCACCGGCAGCGAGGCGCCCGCGCCCCCGAACGCGGCGCTCGCGGAGTATTTCGCGTGGTTGGAGGCGCAGGGCTTCGCGCGCCGCGCCATCCGCACCGACTACGTGTTCCCCGACGTGGCCACCGCGGCGGCGGTCTGCGGCGGCTTCTTCGGCGACGCGTTCGCGGCGCGCGTCACCGCGGAGGGCTGGTCGCGCGTGCCCGAGTGCACGGGCGTGTGGTCGCGCGTTCGCGGCGCGGGCGCCGGCGCGGGGGGCTAGAACGGCGCCGCCGAGACGAAGTCGCCGGTCTTCGGGGCCGCGAACGGCGCGAGCCGCGCGGGGCCGGTCGCGCGCTCGCTCACGTACAAGTCGGCGAACTCGCCCGGGACGCTCCACGTGCGGGGCTCCGCCGCGCCGACGTCGTAGTAGAGCAGCGTCACGTGCACGTGCGGCTCGAGGGTCACCCCCGCGTTCCCCGCGCGGCCGAGGTAGGTGCCGGCCGGCAGCCATGCGCCCACCTTCACGCACGCGACCCCGGTCTTCGCGGGCTCGCAGGTGGCGTCGTCCTGCGACGGGATGGTGCCCTGTCGGAAATGGAGAATATACACGTAATAGTGGCCGCCAAGCCAGACGCCCACGAAGTTGTTGATGGCGTCCGGAGGCGTCGCCCCCGGCGGGTTGTCTGGCCCGTCGCGAACCACCTCGACCACGTAGCCCGCCGAGGGCAGCAGCACCGGCTCGTCCCAGGTGGCGTAGTCAGCGTTCGCGCCGCCGTCGCCGTGGTACCGAGCGCCGTCGGGGAAGAGCTTCACGAGGTCCCACGCGAAGTGCCCGTACCCGTTCTCCTCGAGGTGGTAGCCGTCGTTGCCGCGCACGACGAGCGACACCCCCGCGAGCGGCGGGCGGAAGAGCGTGAGCGCCTGATCGCGGAGAAAATCGCGGAACCGCGGATCGGGCAGCGCGTGGGGCCCGGTGGCCGCGCGCCCCACGGGGAGCGCGAGGTCCCGCGACGACACGAACCGCAGGCTGCGGTCGTCGGGGTAGGACGCGTACTCGTTGGGGTTGAACACCGCGTACGTGGTCTCGGCCGCCGCGTCCCAGAACGTCGCGTGGTCGTAGAGCGCGACGAGCGGCTCGCGCACGGCGCCGCCGTCCTTCAGGCGAAGCGCGAAGTCGGGCCCTGCCTCCGCGGCGTCGGGCCGCGCGTCGCGCCGGGGTGGCGCGGCGTCCTGGCTCCCGGCGTCTTCTCGCGGCGCGTCGCTCGCGTCGGGCTCGCCCGGCGCGCTCGACGCGGTGCACGCGTACCCGAGAGGGGCGAGGCTCAGGGCGAGCGCGGCCGCGAGCCACGTCCGCGCAGCCAGCTGTCGAGCGAGGGCCACAGGCCGTGTGGTAGCACGCGCATCGGCTCCGCGGCGCGGGCGCGGCCCGTCAGAACGCGCAGCTCACCCGCACGGGCGCCGACCGCGCCGTGGTGGGCGGGAGCCCTGTGCCCGTGAGCGGCACGCTCACCGTGACGTCGGAGTTGCAGGTGAGGGTCGCGCACTGCGCAGCGGGCACCGCCGAGGTGGGGCGCTTCGTGAAGTTCGCGCTGGCGGTCTGGCCTGCCGTGAGCGGACCTATGGAGAGCGCGGTCGTGAGATCGAAGGTGGTGAGGAGCGCGCCCGCCGCGCTGCGGATCTCGCCGCGGCTGCCCGCCACGGGCCCGATCGTGCCGGGCGTGCTGTTCGTCACCTCGACCGAGCCCGTGACCGAGATGGGGTCCTTCGGGACCACCGGCATGCAGTTCATGAACAAAGTCGTGATCTTGACCGAGGCGACGACGGCGCCTGCGTCGGGCGGCGCGGCGTCGACCGCGGGCGCGTCGGGGGCGGCGTCC
>CAZHGG010001157.1:0-2108 GCA_964531755.1 uncultured Polyangiaceae bacterium | reverse complement strand
GGGGGAGAGCGAGGGGGGAACGCCCTCGCAACCGCCGCGCCGCGCCGCGCCGCTCCGACCGTTGACACACCCGCGCCCCCCACCGCATCCTCGTGCCATGCGAACCTCCAGCGGCCTCGCGCTCGTCGCCCTCGCCCTCGGGTCTGCCGCGTGGGTCCCGACCGCCGACTTCAAGCAGGACTCGGCCACGCACGTCTGGAAGGGCACCGTGAGCGGCGTCGCAGGCACCGTCTTCGAGTACCTCGCCCCGTATGACCGTGGGCTGCACAAGCTCGTCGTCTGGGAGAACGTCGACGACCCGTACAAGATCAGCGTCTACAAGAACCTCCTCAGCTCCACGACGACGTCGAGCGGGATCGGCACCACCCTGGAGTCGCGTGAGGTCAAGCTCGGGTCGAGCAGCGTGGAGACGGTCGACGTGGGCGACAGCCACTACATCACGGCGGTGCAGGTCTGCACGAACAACAACAAGATCAAGGGCGTGAGGATCTGGGGCAGGAGCCTGAAGAACGACGGCGCGCTGAACGTCGCCGAGATCAAGAGCGAGTACGAGCTGCCGAACTGCAATGGCAACTGGGGCGCAAAGGTGAGCTGCGGCGACGAGAAGATCGCGACCGGCATCCGCGCGCACGCCAAAGAGCCGTGGAACGGCTTCAGCGGACTCACCCTCCGCTGCGGCAAGGTCATCCCGAAGTAGGCCCGCGCGCGTCGAGGACAGCGCTCATGTGCCAACGCGAGCCGGCACGCGCGCGCCCCCACGACTCTTCCGCGGCAGACGCGCAGATATCCGCCTGGCCCGCGAGTTGCTTGGTCCCGTGCATGCAAAGCCGTCTCGCCCAGCTCCTCCTGGCCGCCCTCTTCGCGTCCGCTTGCGCCTGCACGACGGTCGACGCTCCCGCAGAGGCGCCCGCGGGCGCTGAGGTGGGCAGCTCGCCTTCGTCCGGCTCATGCGCAACGGTCTTCCGGCATTGCGTCCCGCCCGAGGCGTTGGGTCGCTACTTCCAAGCGCGCGACGGGGGTGCGCAAGACGCGGCGGCAGACGCGAGCGACGCGGGCGGCCCACGGTGCCCATCGGCTGCAGAGTACAACTACCCTTGCTCGGCGCCTGGGTGCCCACACTTCGCCGCGCCCGACGCGGCCCCTCCGTTCGACGTGGGGGTGTGCCGCAAGCCCGTTCGCGACCTGCCGTCCCGGGACGGCCTATGCTGCTACGAGGTAGAGAGCTACCTGAGCTGCCCGCATCAATGCGGTTAGCGCGCCGACCGCTCGGTGGACCAGGAGAGCCCGCGCGCCCGCCACGAGCGCGCCGCGCTCATTGGCGAAGACCCGCACGCGCCGCGCGAGGGGGGTGGCCCTCGACGCGACGCTCCTCGGGCTCGGGTGCGCGGGGCGCCTTGGCAGCTCGCGGATGAACCCGAAGCGCCGCAGCTCCACCGGTTCCCTAAACCGAAGGTCGCAGGTCCGACTCCTGCCGGGGGCGTCCTGATATCGGAGAGCCTGGAGGCCGCGGATCAGCGGATCACTTGTCCGCCACGACCAGCCGATCTCCCGCGATCGTGACCCTCAGCCCGGTCGCGTCGGAGAGCGCGGTGAGCAGCGTCGAGAGGCGCACGTTCTCGAGGGTCATCGTCACGCGCGGTCGCGTCGCGGCCTGGTAGTCCACGCCGGCGAGCTTCGCGGGCCCGGTGAGGTGGTCGACCACGTCCGCCAGCGCCGCCCCCTTCACCGCGAGCGACACGCGCGGATCGGGGCGCTCGGGCGCGGGCGCGCTCGCCGCGCTCGCCGCGCAGCGCACGACGATCCCGTCGCCGCGGTCCTCGTACGCGAGGCCGAGCTTCAGCGCGAGCGCGTCGTAGACGAGCGGCAAGGGCGTGTTCGCGAGGCGGATGTCGACCGTCCCGTGGACGCAGGGATCGAGCGTGACGGGCTTCCCGCCGAGCTCGCCGAGCATGGCGAACACGCTCTTCACGTCGGCTCGCTTGAGCTCGACGTCGATCGCCTGGTGAGGGAGGCTCGCGGGGGCGGCGAGGGCGGAGCCCTCGACCCGCGCATCGAGGCCGAGCGCGGCGAGCGAGCCGAGCGCGAGGAGCGCGACGTGCCCGCGCGCG
>CAZHGG010001156.1:0-2112 GCA_964531755.1 uncultured Polyangiaceae bacterium | reverse complement strand
CGAGCCATCCGCCGAACGAGAGGGCGGACGAGAGCGGGTCGAGCCAGCCGACGGTAGGCGGAGCGACGCGGTGCTTGCGCGCGTTGCACAGCACGTAGGCGAGCGCGTTGCGCACCTGACGCGGCGTGGAGAGGACGCGATGGTGAAAGCGATCGGCGAACACCTTCCCTCGTCGACCGAGCGTTCGATTCAGGGCGCGGGCGAGCCGGACGGCCAGGCCCTGCATCGCGCGAGCGAGCGCCCGCGCGTTCGTGGTCTCGACCATCAGGTGGACGTGATCACTCTGCACCGAGTACTCGACGATGCGGCTGCCGAGGCGCTCGCTCGCCTTGCGCAGGCTCTCCAGCACCACGAGGAAGCGCTTGCGCGTGCGGAGGTTCGCGACGCCCGCGAGGATCTTCATGGTGACGAGCACCGGCTCGGCTCCGCCGAGCGCGCCGCGCGACGAGTGCTTCACTCCCGCACGGGCGCCGCGCGGCTTGCGTCCCGCGCCGGCCCGCGCGCCGCCGTGAGCGCCGAAGTCGATGGTGATCTGGGTTGCCCGCCTACGTGCCATGCGATGGAGACGACGCGCGCGTGGGGGACTGACGCCCACGAAGTTGATTCGGCAGAGATCCTCGATGCCCGTGTGCGGCAGCCCGGGGGGCGGGGCAGAGCCCCGCATAGGCGAGCGGGAGCGAGACGTAGCGGGCGAGCATCTCTGCGCAGCGCTGCGCTGGCGTCTTCGCCGCGATGCCGCTGCGCGCCGAGCCCACCTCCATCAGCCCACGGCCTCCCCTCGCGCGATCCCGAGCCTTCCTTCACGGTGTCCGGGCCGACATGCGATGAATGGTCAGGGTAGCGGGAAGGGTTGGGGAGAGAGACTGCGAAGCGCACGTTGGATCACGCCAGCGCGATCGCGCAGCGCATCCGGCCATCACTCGTCTTCGCCGCCGCTCGTCGGCGCCGCGGGCGCTCCCTCGCTCGTCGGCGCAGCCGGCGCGGGCGGGATCAGCTCGGCGGGCGTCGCGTCGCGGCACGGATCGGGCGGCGCTGCGTGCAGCCAGGGTCGCGCTCCTTCGCGGCGCGAGACCATCCAGCCGTAGATCGCGTCGCCGAGGGCGCCGTGCTCGGGCTCGTGCAGCAGATCGTGCCGCATCTCGGCGCAGCGCCAGATCGTGCGATCGGGAGCGCCCGTGGCGCGCGCGATCAGGTCCTCGGAGCCCTCGGGCATCGTGACGAGATCGGCGTCGCCGTGCACGACGAGGATCGGCGCGTGGATCCCGTCCATCCAGCCGCGCGCGCGGCCGATCGCCGCCAGCAGCTCGGCCGCCGTGCGGGCCGGGCCGCTCTCGTGGTGCACGAGCGGATCATTCTGGATCTCAGCCACGATCGCGGGGTCGCGCGAGAACTGGCTCTCGTCGAGCGAGAGCACGCCCGTGTACGGGAAGAGGACCGAGGTGAGGTCGAGGAAGGCGTGATCGACGTCCCCGACGTGGTGCCGCAGCGCCGGTGCGCTCAGGATCAGCCCGGCAATCTCCGGCTGGCGCATCTCCACCCAGAGCGTCGCGATCGCGCCGCCCATGCTGTGCCCGAGCACGAACACCGGCCGGCCCGGCTCGCGCCGCCGCGCCTCGGCGGCGAGCGTGTCGAGGTCGGTGACGTAGTCGTCGAAGGCGTCGACCATCTGGCCGCGCCCATCCGAGCGACCGTGCCCGCGGTGATCGAGCGCGTAGACGGCGAAGCCGCGCTGGGCGAGCCCGGTCGCGAAGTCGTCGTAGCGCGCCGAGTGATCGCGCAGCCCGTGGACGATCACGAGGATCGCGCTCGCGCCCGTGCTCGGGCGCCACGAGCGACCGAAGAGCGAGAAGTCGCGCACGCCGCGGAACACCCACTCGTGCGTCTCGATCCCGTCACGCACGTCGTCGGCCACGTGGCCCTGCGGCGCGACCGAGAGATACGAAGAGCAGCCGGCCAGGGCGAGCGCGAGGGCAACCGAGGGCAATCGACGCATGCGCGGCGCGTTATAAATGACCGATCACGATTCCGGGACAGAATCGGGAGCGGGCAGTTGGCGTCGCGACGGATGTCGCGACGGACAGGTGGGTGAGGCCGACCGATTCACTCGGGCGG
>CAZHGG010001155.1:0-2116 GCA_964531755.1 uncultured Polyangiaceae bacterium | reverse complement strand
AGCACCGCCGCCAGCGCCTGCAGCGCGCGCACACCGGAGCCGGCGAGCGCCGCGCACGCGAGGCCGCCGAGGCCGAGCGCGACGAGCGAGACGTTCCTCGCCCGACCCACGCGGTACGGGGCGAGCGGGTAGCGGATGTCTTGCGTCGCCTTCTGCATGCCGCTCCGACGTTCCTTGGCGCGCGGGGAGCGCGTCACCCTAAAGACGTAGCACTTCGCTCCGGCTTTGGCCCTGCGCGCAGTGGGCCTGCCTGGAGGTCGCGACAGCGCGTTGCGTCATGTGAGAGGGCGCCCCTAGTCGTCGCCCGCCAAAGGTGGCATGGTGACCGCATCGGGGCCGGGGTTCCACGCAGAGGAGCGAGTATGACGCGGGCGAGAGTAGCATTCGTGCTGGTGGCGGCGGGGCTCTTCGGGGCGATGGTGACGGCGCAAGGGTGTGGCGGCACTGAGGCAGCGACCGACGCGGGCGCCGCCCCGGCGGACGTGGCTGTGGCCGATGTCGTGGTGGACGCCCCGGTCGTCGTCGACGCGGCCAAGGACGTCGTCAAGGACACCGCGCCCACCTGCGACACCACGATCGATCCCTTCAAGAACGTGCCTGACGCCTCGGTCGGCGACTCGGGCCTCACGACGGGTGCGTGCGTGGGCTGCGCCAAGGCGAACTGCAAGGCCGAGATCGACTCGTGCGTGAAGGACTGCTCCTGCCAAGGGCCCATCATCGGCGTGCTCGAGTGCGTGCTCAAGCAGCCGGGCGGCGTCACGCAGGCGGCGCTCCTGACGTGCGCGGGCCCGCTCGCGACCGCGCCCGCGTCGGTGCAGGGCCAGGGCCTCGCGATCGCGGGGTGCCTCCAGCAGAAGTGCGCGGTCGAGTGCATCCCCGCCGGCCTCGATCTCGACGGCGGCGGCGGCTGAGCCCGCGCCGCTTCCTCACTCCGGGGGAGCGACCTCTCGGAGCGCGCGCCGCCCGCTGACCAGCACCTCGTCGCGGCCACCCTCGTCGGTGCGCCGCACGAGTCGGTAGGTCGTCGCGCCCTCCGCCCGCGAGACCTCGGGCGCCGCGACCAACAGCTGGAGCTCGAGGGTCTGGCAGAGGTCGAAGAGCACTGACAGGTTGTCCTGCGACAGGCGGTTGGCCTCGTCGAGGAACAGGAACCGCAGCGACCCCATGGGCCGGCGCGTGCGCAGGAGGTTGGAGTCGCGCTCCCACTCCGTGAGCACGACCATGAGGATCGCCGCGCCCACCCCGATGCCCTCGCCGGTCGAGAGCCGGGCCGGGGACGCGGCCTCCCACTCGCTCTTGCCCGCGCGCTGCACGTCGACCGAGAGCTCGAGGTACTCGCGGTAGTCGAGGATGCGCTGGCTCCCCGCCTTGCCGCCCGCGTGCCGCCGAAAGATCTCCGCGAGCGCCTCCTCGACGGGCATGCGCGGGTCGAAGAGGAGGTCCTGGCTCTGCCCCTCGCGGAGCGCGGCGAGGACCTGATCCATGCGCTCTACACGGGTCATCTGGATGCGGATGCCGCCGATGCTGCCGAAGCGGACGCCCGAGAGGTTCTGGTTCAGGCGCCGCACCTGCGAGCGCGCGCGCCGGAGCTGCACGTCGATGCCCCGCGCGACGTCCTCGGACGCGAAGCGCAGCTCGGTCTCTTGGTGACCCAGGCGCGACTCGAGCGACGCGAGGTCGTCGCGCAGCCGGAGGAGGGCGCGGGTGGGGTCGGCGAGGGCCGAGATCGCGAGGGGCAAGCGCCGCTGGAGCCAGGCCACGACGTCGCGCCACGCGGCGAGGGCCGACCGGGCGAGGGCGTCGTTGTCGGGCGTGAGGAGCCGCTCGCGGAGGGACTCGGCGAGCTCGGTCCCCGCGCGCGCGCGCCCGAGCCGCTCGGCGAGCACCTGGCCTCGCCCTCGGGCCTCGGCGAAGAGCGTCGCCGGATCGCCGTCGACGGGCGTGGGCCAGCTCACGCCGCCCCCGCGCGCCTCTTCGGTGAGCTCTTCCAGGAGGGACTGGGCGGGGACGAGGCGCTCGCGCACGCGCGCCGCGTCGCGCACGCGCGCCTCGTGGATGCGGCCGCTCGCCGCTGCGCGCTCGGCGCGGACCGCCTGCTCGCGCCCGAGCTCGCGGG
>CAZHGG010001154.1:0-2122 GCA_964531755.1 uncultured Polyangiaceae bacterium | reverse complement strand
GGCGTGTGGCGCGATCGCCTCGCGCTCATCGACCGGGCGCGCCCGGAGCTCGCGGGCGCCCGGGTCGTCGCGGCGCTCGACATCGGGTGGGTCTCGGCCGCCACCGCCGCGCCGCTGCTCGACCTCGCGGGCCTCACGGATCCGGAGATCGCCGCGCTCCCCGGCGGGCACACCTCCAAGCGCGTGGCGCCCTCGCTGCTCCTCGACCGCGGCGTGGACGTGGCGCTCGTGTACACCACCGCTGGCGGGCTGCCCGAGCCGGGCGCGTCGCGGGTGGTCGGAGCGCGCGTGGTCGAGGCTCGCTTGGTCGCCTCCGAGCTCTTCGCGCGCCGGTACTCGCCGGCCGCGTTCGTGCCCCTCGGCGAGGCGGGCGCGGGGTACGTCGTGTACCGGCGCGTGCCTGAAAAAGATGAATAATCTCATATTGTAAGCGAAATTCGTGCGCGCGCCTGTCACGGATCGCGGCGCGGGCGCGACGACGCGCCATGACGACTCGTGCGACACTGGCCCTCGCCCCGATGTCGACCCCCGGCTCCGCCGCGCGGCCCGCGCACCCGCTCGAAGACCCGCGCTTCCGCGAGGCGCTCACGCGCATGGTCCGGCGCCGTGTCCCGGAGAGCGACGCCGAGGACATCGTCCAGACCGCGATCGCCGAGGCCCTCGTGGCGGGCAAGCGCGACGACGATCCCGACGCCCTCCGCCGCTGGGTCTGGGGCGTGGCGCGCCACAAGGTGGTCGATCACTTCCGCCGCCGCCGGCGCCTGGCGGACGAGCTGCCCGACGTCGCGGGGGAGGACGCGAGCCAGGGCGAGCTCGACCTCCTGCGGTGGGCGCGGCGCGAGCTGCCCGAAGGTGAGAACGCCGAGGAGACCCTCCGGTGGATGTTGCGCGAGGCCGAGGGGGAGACGCTGGAGACCATCGCCGAGGAGTCCAACTTGCCGGCCCCGCGGGTGCGCAAGCGCGTGAGCCGCCTCCGGGAGCACTTCCGCGCGCGGTGGAGCGGCCAGGCGGCCGCGCTGCTGGCGCTCGGCGTCGTGGTCGTGGTGCTCGTGGTGGTCGCGCTCCGCAAGCGCACCGACGACATCGCGAAGGATCAGCCGGCGCCGAGCGTGAGCGCGGTGACGCCCGGGCCGCGCGAGGTGGCCGCGGAGAAGCGGCGCGCGGCCTTCGAGCGTTGCGGCGCGGGCGCGTTCCGGCCGTGCCTCGACCTCTTCGACGAGGCGAAGGGGCTCGACCCGGCGGGCGACGAGGCCGAGGCCGTGCAGCGCGCACGGAGGGCCGCGACGGACGCGCTCCTTCAGCGTGACGTGGCGCCCGTTCCCACGAGCTCCGCGGCCCCGTCGCCCAAGAACGAGGTGACGCCGCCTCCCACATGGGCGCCGCAGAAGCTCGCGCCGGATCCGAGCGCCCGCCCTGCGCCCGTCCAGACCGAGGCGCCGCCCGCGAAGCCGGTGCCGCCGACGAAGGGGCCCGCGAACAAGAAGGCCGCGCTCGAGAAGCCGAGCTGGCCTGGCTCGAGCAAGTAGGCCCGTATAGCGTCCGAGCCGCTGCGCGCAGCGCTACCGGCGCTTGCGCTCGGGGCGCTCGGGGCGGTCGCCCTTCGCGCCCCCGAGCAGCCCCTGCGCGAGCAGCGCGGCGAGCAGCCCCGCGCCCGCGAAGGCCACCGCCTGGCTGAGCTTCACCTCGACGAGCGCGAGCTTGCCCGTGTTGTGGAGGACCCAGCCCACGCCGAACGCGAGACCGCCGAGCGCGACCGCCCGCGCGACGCTGGCGGCGCGGTAGACGAGGAGCTGCGGCAGCACGGCGACCACGCCGAGCACCACCGGGAAGACGAGCTCGGGGCCGCCGAACAGCGGCACCTTCTGGCCGTGCGCGACGAGCTCGCGGGCGCCCGCGTCGGCGGCGAAGGCCGCGCCGAACGCCGTCGCCGTGAAGAGCAGCGCGTACAGGAACGCGCCCGCGCCGGCTTTGGCGGTCACCCGCGAGGGGGCCTTCGCCTTCGACGCGAGCTCGGCGAGCTTCGCGCGGCGTGCCGCCTCGGGGTCGGAGGGCTCGGCGGCGGCGTCCGAGGCTGCGGCGCTCGCGCTCTTCGCGGGCGTCGCCTCGGGTGCGCCCTCCTCCG
>CAZHGG010001153.1:0-2124 GCA_964531755.1 uncultured Polyangiaceae bacterium | reverse complement strand
AGCTTGTGCTTCGTGCCGAAGCGCTTGAACAGCGTCCCCTCCGACACGCCCGCCCGAGCGGCGATCTCCGCGGTGGTCGCCGAGACACCGCGCGCGACGAAGACGTCTCGCGCCGCCTCGAGCAGCTCCGCGTCGGTGATGTGACAGGGGCGGGCCATTAGTGAGTGAGTACTCACTTATTACCGGCGCGCCCCCGTGTCAAGGGTCGGGCGCGTGCGGCCGCCCGACCCACGCCCCCGCGCACGCCAACGCCCACGCGATGGGCGAGCAGGTCAGCGCGAACAAGAGCGAGATGGGGGCCGCGAAGCCGAGGACCCCGAGGACGAGCACGATCGCGAGGCCGCTCGCGAGCGCCGGCTCGAGCAGCGACGGGAGCGCGGAGGCCTTCGCCAGCAGGTAGCCGCTGAGCGGGAACGCCGAGAGCACGCCGGCGCCGAGCAGCGCGACGGGCCCCGTGGTGGAGACGTCGCGCTCGTCGACGATCGAGAAGTCGACGTGCGCCCAGTGCCCGAAGGCGACCGAGGCGGCGAGCCCGAGGATCATCGCGCCGATGGTCATCAGCGCGCCGAGGGCGATCCACCCGATGACCAGCGGCCTGCCGCGGCGCCGCAGGGCCTCGCGCACCGTCCCGAGGCTCGGCGGGCCGCTCGTGGGGTCGAACGACACCGGCTCGAGGCGGTTCTCGGTGGACGGCGCGGCGTCGCCGCGCTGCCGCAGATCGCGGGCGGCGAAGAGCGCGAGCGCCCCCATCGGCAGGAGCAGCGGGAGGGTCGCGGCGAGCGCGCCCGAGCCGCGACCCCACACGAGGTGCGAGTAGAGCCCATGCGCCACGGTGGCGAGGAGCCACGACGCGGGGAAGATCGGCCCGGGCGTCTTCTGCCGCTTCGCGCGGCCGAGCGCGTAGCCCCACGCCGTGGCGAAGAAGAGGTTCGCAGGGAGCGCGAGGGCCGCGCGCGCGAGCCACACGATCTCGTGCGGCGTCACCATGAGCATGCGGGCGTTCTGGGTCACCGCGAAGCCCAGGGCGGACGCCGCGGCGTACACGACGCCGTCGTAGGGCTCGTCGAAGTGCCGCGACCGGAACGCGGGCCACATCGCCGCCACCTTGGCGGCCTCCCGCACCGGCGCGACGAACGCGAAGATGAACACGAGCGCGCCGGCGTTCCCCGCGACGTGGGTGCGCACGTCGAGGCCCGTCCACCGCGTCGCGAGGGCCTCGAGGTAGAGCGCGCCGCCGCCGAACGCGCCGCCCAGGAAGAACGTCGTCAACACGATCGGCACGGGCTCGCGCCGCGTGTCGGAGAAGAACACGAGGGCGAGCAACAGCAGGGCCGGCACCACCGCCGGGACGAGCCACCACAGAATCGAGAGCACGACGAGACCTTACCGCCGCGGCGGGCGGATGACACCCGTCGTTCCGCGGCCGCGCGCAGGGCGCCGCGCGGCCGCGCTCACGGCCCGAGGTGGAGCCCGAGGCGGAGCCCGCCCGCCACGCCGAAGCCGAGCGACTTGCCGTCGTACTGGTAATACGGGCTGTCTCTCACCTGCGCTTGGATCTCCTCCGGCAGCGCCGAGATGTCGGACTTGGGGCGCTGGAGCGACAGGAAATCGCCGCTCAGGCCGAGGCCCAACGACACGTAGTTGTTCAGGAAGTAGTCGAAGCCCAGGTCGAGGCCAGCGTTCCACCCGCGCACGCTGACGGAGTCTGCGATGGCCTGAGACGCGGACGTCGACGCGGCGCCCTGCGAGCCGAACAGATCGCCCAGCGAGCCCACGCCGGAGTAGCCGCCGTGCGCGCCGATGAGGACGTCGACGGCCGAGATGGGCAGCTTGAAGAGCACCTCCCCGTTGGCCTGCACGAGGTTGAAGGGGGACAGCCTGTGCCAACGCAGCTTGAACCCGAGGCTGACGATCACGATGCGAAACCCGGCGCCCACGCCCGCCATGAAGCCGCCGCCGCTGGCGTTCTCGATGGCGAGGTTCTCGGCCGAGAACTGCCGCATGTTCACGTAGCTCGGACCGACCTCCCCGTTGACCCAGAAGATCTCGGTGAGCCGGCTGCCCTCGCCCTCGGCCTTCGGGTCCTTGGCCGGCTCGCCGGGCCGCTGCGAGGCGGGGGCGAGC
>CAZHGG010001152.1:0-2125 GCA_964531755.1 uncultured Polyangiaceae bacterium | reverse complement strand
GTCCAGGAGCTGCGCGGCGAGAAGATCGACATCGTGCCCTACGATCGCGATCCGGCGCGCTTCGTGTGCGCGGCCATCCAGCCCGCCGAGGTGCTGAAGGTCATCGTCGACGAGGCCGACAAGCGCATGGAGCTCGTCGTCCCCGACGAGAAGCTCTCCCTCGCGATCGGCCGCAAGGGCCAGAACGTGCGCCTCGCGGCGCAGCTCACCGCGTGGAAGCTCGACATCATCAGCGACACGAAGTTCAAGCAGATGGAGGAGGAGGCGATCGCCCAGCTCCAGCGGCTCGACGGCGTGAGCGACGCGGTCGCGCGCAGCATGTACCGCCAGGGCTTCCGAGCGCTGGAGGAGCTGCTCGAGGCCTCGGAGGAGGAGCTCGTCGCCATCCCCGGGCTCGGCGGCGCCGACGCGGCGGAGGCGATCAAGGCCTCGGCCGAGAAGACCATGGAGCGCCTCCGGCAGGAGCGCATCAGCAACGTCGCGAGCCGCACCGAGCCCCTGACGGAGCGTGATCGCCTGCTCTTCCTGCGCGGCGTCGGCGAGCGCACCGTCCAGCTCCTCGAGGAGGCGGGCTACCGCACCATCGAGGAGATCCTCCGCGAGGACGAGGACAAGCTCGCCATCAAGACCGGGCTCGGCATCAAGAAGGCGCGCGCGCTCAAGCAGGGCGCCGAGTCGTTCCTCGCCAACGAGTGGCAGGAGATCTCCGACGTCCTCAAGCGGGCGCAGGTGCCGGGCTGAGATGAGCGAGACCAGGCGGGCAGCGAGCACCGAGGGCGAGGCGGACGGCTCCGCGCGCGCTCGGACGTGCGCCGGGTGCGGCCAGAAGGCCGACCCCGGGGCGCTCGCGCGCCTGGTCCGCGGTCCCGAGGGGCCGGGCGGCACGGAGCTCGCTTTCGACCTCGCGGGCGGCTCCTTCGGGCGCGGCGCGTGGGTGCACCCCCAGCCCGCGTGCCTCGAGCGGGCCGCGCGCTCCGGCCTCTCACGGTCGTTCAAGGCGCCCGTGCGCACCACCGCCGCGGCCCTCGCGTCGGCGTTCCGCGAAGCGGCCGAGCGCCGCGTCACCGGGCTCCTCACCTCCGCCAAGAGGACCCACCATGCGCGCGTCGGCACCGACGCGGCGCTCGCCGCGCTGGCCGAGGGCGCGACGTGCGTTGTCGTGGCGGTCGACGCGAGAAGCGTGGTAGAGCGGCGCGAGATTACGGATGCAGTTTCACGAGGGCTCGCGGTGAGTTTTGGATCGAAGAGCACGCTAGGCGCCCTCTTCGGGCGCGACGAGGTGGCCATCTTGGCCGTCACTCACAGCGCGCTGGCGGATGAAATCAAACGGATGTGCAGAGCCGCCGCGGCGTTGGCCGGTTCGGGGAGTGAAGCAGCATGGCGGTCGTCGGAGGTTCGATGAGCAAGGTTCGGGTTTACGAAGTTGCAAAGCAGCTCAACCTCGATCCGAAACAGGTCGTGGCGCTGTTCCAGTCGATTGGCGTCGCCGAGGTTCGCAACCACATGAGCTCGGTCGAGTCCGACGTGGTCGATCGCCTGAAGAGGCACCTCGAGAAGCAGAAGACCCACAACGTCGTCGAAGAGCGCATCCGCCCGACCGTCGTGAAGCGCCGCGCGATCGCCAAGTCACCGGACGCCGCCCCCAGCGGCCCGCTGCCCGCCGCCCCAGCGTCGACCACCGACCTCGCCCACGAGGCCTCCCGGCGAGAGCTGCCCGCCTCCCGAGACTCGGAGCCCGCGCCCGCGGCCCCGTCGGTCGCCCGCCTCGAGGAGCGCAAGAGCGCGCGAGAGCTGCCCGCGGCGGCGGCCGAGGAGCGCAAGAGCGCGCGAGAGCTGCCCGCGGCGGCGGTCGAGGAGCGCAAGAGCGCGCGAGAGCTGCCCGCGGCGGCGGCCGAGGAGCGCAAGAGCGCGCCCGCGTCGGTGCGCTCGGTCGTGGCGGAGGGACGCAAGAGCGTCCGCGACCTCGCGGCGGCGGCTGGGTCCGCCGCGCCTCGCAAGGAGCGCAAGAGCTCCAAGACCCTGGTGCTCGACGATCCGCCCGCGGAGGCCGCCGAGGCCACCCCGCCGCCTGCGCCGCCCGCGCCGCCGGTCGAGGCGGTCGCCGTTGCGGCCCCCGTGGTCGCCC
>CAZHGG010001151.1:0-2134 GCA_964531755.1 uncultured Polyangiaceae bacterium | reverse complement strand
CGCGCACCACGTGCGAGCCCACGAACCCGGCGGCGCCGGTCACGACGACGAGCTCACCGCCGCGCGCGCTCACCGGCGCCCCGACGGCCGGCGCCGCCCATCGGCCCCACCCACGGGACCACGCTCTAACCCCCCAGAAGTGCACGGGAAGGGACTCGAACCCTCACGCCTCGCGGCGGCGGAACCTAAATCCGCTGCGTCTGCCATTTCGCCACCCGTGCGCGCTAGGGAGCCTACTCCAATCCTCGGCGGCGCGCCTCCTCCCCTCGCGGCGCGGCGCCGGTGTCGGAGATCGTGCGCGGCGGGGGGATTCTCGGCTCGGGTCCGTAGGAAGGCGCGCAACCCCGCACCGAAACCCCACCCGAGAAGAGATCATGCGTTCCCACCTGCTCCGCGCCCTCCCGCTCCTCGCCTTCTTCAGCGTCTCCGCCACCCTCGCCGGCTGCGCCGCCGAGACCGAGACCGACGCCGACACCACCGAAGAGGAGCTCCGCGCGCTCACCGGGCCCGAGGTCGTAGGGACCCTCGCCGCGGGCGAGACGAAGCAGGTCGACTACACGCGCAAGCCCACGTACCGCGCGCTCCGCATGGAGCTCACGGCCGGCCAGGAGGTCGATCTGTGGGTCCGCTCGGCCTCCGGCGGCGACGCCCGCGCGTGGCTGCTCGGCTCCACCTTCTCCACCCTCGCGTCGAACAGCGACGCGAGCGCGACCGACACGAGCGCTCACATCCGCCGCACCGTCAAGAAGGCGGGCACCTACTACCTCGCCTTCCGCGACGAGAAGTACAAGGATGCGAAGTTCGACGTGTCGTGGGACGTGCCCGCGCCGCCGCCCCCGCCGCCCCCGCCCAACGCCTGCACCACCGACTCCGAGTGCGGCGGTGGCCAGGCGATGTGCTTCATCGATCGCTGCGTGACCGTCTCCGAAGAGACGCGCCGCGTCGACACGCTCGACGCGGGCGTCAGCGCCGCGTACGCCACGAACGGCGAGCTGCGGGTCGCCTACAAGGCCTACACGCTCGGCTCGTCGGTCTCGTACAGCTTCTTCACCGGCGCGTGGAGCGCGTCGGGCGGCGTGGGCGGCATCGGCTCCTCGTCGGGCACCCGCTGGTCGTTCGAGCGCAACCCCGGCCTCGATCCGGAGTTCGCCCACACCTACGAGAACTACAATGGCGACGGGATCGGCTACGGCGGCGCCGGCGGCCCGAGCCTCGGCTACCACGAGACCATCGGCGCGTTCGCTGTCGGCCGGAACGCGGCGGGCACCCGCTTCGCCGCCCTCGTGGGCAGCAAGAAAGAGGTCAACAGCAGCAACACCACCTGCAACCTCTACTTCTCGTCGGCGCCGCCCGGAGGCAGCTGGTCCACCCCCCAGATCATCGCGCCCTGCTCGAGCTGGAGCATCCGCACGCTCGCCATCCACGCCCGCAAGGACGGCGCAGCCGACATCCTCGTCGCCCGCGAGTTCGGTGGGCTCGCGCTCTACCAGCGGCAGAACCCGATCGACCCTTGGGCGTCGTCGGTGCTCGTCCCGCCGGGCAACTCCCAGGGCCGCAGCGCGTTCACCCTCGCGCACGGCGGCGACGGCACCACGCACCTCGTCGCGCAGAACTACATCTTCACCTCGGACCTGTCCTACGGCGACTACACCGGCACCTACATGGAGCTCGGGGACGGCGGCGCGGTCCGTCGGCGGGTCGAGCTCGGCACCTACCCCACGCAGGTGTACCTCCCGTTCCCCACGGTCGACCTCGACGGCGCGGGCAACGTGTGGATCCAGAAGCGCCCGCGCGCCACGTTCGACACCGCGTCGGTCGTGCGCATCGACCCCACCGGCAAGGTCGCCGAGCGCTCGCTCGGCCGCGTCGCGACCGGCTCGTGGCCGCACTCGTCCCTCGCGGTGTCGGCCGCCGGAGAGCTGTCGCTCGTCCACGTCGCCGACTCGCGCAACGTGAGCCTGCGCCGCTTCACGCCGCGCCCCTGACCGGTCGCGCCCGCGCACGCCCACGCGCGGGCGGCGAGGGAACCTTCGAGGACGGGGCGTGTCGAACGTCCCCATGCCGAACGTCCCCATGCCCCGGCGCTCTCCCCGCTGCCCCCGCTCTGCGCGCGTCCCCGCGCTCTCCGCGCTCG
>CAZHGG010001150.1:0-2137 GCA_964531755.1 uncultured Polyangiaceae bacterium | reverse complement strand
GGTTCTCCTCGAGCCGCTCGAGGGCGAGGAGCGTGACGAGCTCATCGAGCACATGGGACATGAGCCCCCCTTAGCCCGAGCGGCGGCTCGGGGCGAGCTTGCTGGCCTCGACGCCTCAGCGGAGCCGCGTCTCTCGAGGCGGGCCTCCGGGCGAGGCGCCCGCGAAGCGCCCGATGGCCTGCGCGCGGGGGCTACTTGCCTCCCCCGGGCCCCGCGTAGTGAAGGTTCTGGGGCTGCCACTTCCCGCTGCGGACGCTCGTCTTGATCTTCATGGGCGGAGGGGTAGCCCGCCCGCGGCGCGTGGTCAACCGCGCTTGGCGCGCCATACGTCAGGGCAGTCTGGCCTTGGTGAAGCCCGACCAGCACGCGTCGTAGTCGCGCTCGAGCGTGGGGCTGTGGCTCGCGAAGGCCGTGGGCGTGATGACCCAGCGCGTCTCGAACATGAAGGCGAGGGTGTCCTCGAGCTTCTGCGGGGCGAGCTCCGCCGCGACGGCGCGCTCGTAGCTCGCGTGGTCAGGGCCGTGGCCGCTCATGCAGTTGTGCAGCGAGCTGCCGCCAGGCACGAAGCCGCCCACCTTGGCGTCGTAGGCGCCGTGCACGAGCCCCATGAACTCGCTCATCACGTTCCTGTGAAACCACGGCGGCCGGAAGGTGCGCTCGGCCACCATCCACCGCGGCGGGAAGATCACGAAGTCGCAGTTCGCCGTGCCGGGCGTGTCGCTCGGCGAGGTGAGCACGGTGAAGATGGAGGGGTCGGGGTGGTCGAAGCTCACCGTGCCGATGGTGTTGAAGCGCGCGAGATCATACTTGTAGGGTGCAAGGTTTCCGTGCCACGCCACCACGTCGAGCGGGGAGTGCGGGAGCTCCGTCACCCACAGCCGGCCTTGGAATTTCTGGACGACCCGCGTGGGGCGCTCTACGTCTTCGAAGGCGGCCACGGGGGTGAGGAAGTCGCGGGGGTTGGCGAGCCCGTTCGAGCCGAGGGGGCCGAGCTCGGGCAGGCGGAACACGGCGCCGTAGTTCTCGCAGACGTAGCCCGCGGCTACGGCGTCCTGGAGCTCGGCGCGGAAGCGCACGCCGCGGGGCACGACGCCCACCTCGCCTGGGCGGAGCTCGAGGACGCCGAGCTCGGTCACGAGGCGGAGGCGGCCGGCCTGCGGCACGAGCAAGAGCTCGCCGTCGGCGTTGAAGAACACCGCGTCGGTCATCGAGCGGTTGGCGGCGTAGAGATGGATGGCGACGCCGACGCCCGCCGCGGGGTCGCCGTTGCCCCCCATGGTGACGAGCCCCTGGAGGAGGTCGGTGGGCGCGGTCGGCGCGGGGAGCGGCGCCCAGCGGAGCCGGTTCGGCGACGCGGCCTGCTCGGTGAATGGGCCGCTCGCGAGGAGGCTCGCCTGCTCCCCGACGTGGAGGCGGAACGCGGGGTGCGCCGCCGTGGGCCGGAGCCGGTAGAGCCAGCTCCGCCGGTTCTCGCGGCGCGGCGCCGTGAAGGCCGTGCCCGAGAGCTGCTCGGCGTAGAGCCCATACGGCGCTCGCTGCGGCGAGTTCTGGCCCACGGGGAGCGCGCCGGCCACCGCCTCGGTGGCGTGCTCGTTCCCGAAGCCCGACAGGTATTCGAGTGGCATCCCCGCAATCTACATGAACCGAGGGGCCGGCTGGCGCCCGACCGCGCGGGCGGCGCGCCAAGTTTCGCCACGCGTGGCCCATTTTTTCGTATCTTCTCTCGGTGCCCCGTCCGATCGCCTTCGCCTATGCCGCGCACGCAGGGAGCAACACCTTCCTCCTCGACGACGACGGCATCTGTCGGCGCATCCTCACGCGCGGCAAGAACCGGCAGTCGACCAACAAGTCGACTCAGCGCTGCCTCGGCGCCCAATACGTGGCGAGCCTCGACTTCGACAGCGAGAGCGGCCTCGTGGAGCGCCCGAAGGAGGGGTGCCCGCTGCTCTTCGCGCGCGTCGACGAGCACGGGCGCGTGTCGCTCGTGCGCACGGCCCCGCTCGAGCGCTTCGAAGAGGTCGATCGCGAGCTCGACACCGAGGAGCACCTCGCGCTCGAGACCCTCGGGTTCGACGAAGATCGGCGGCGCACGCGCCCGCCACCGCCCACGCGCCGCGAGCCCGCCCCGCCCACGCGG
>CAZHGG010001149.1:0-2138 GCA_964531755.1 uncultured Polyangiaceae bacterium | reverse complement strand
GCGGACGGTCACCTGCGCGGGTCCGCGCTGGCCCGAGCCCGTGACCTTCGACGGCGCCGGGCCGGTCGCGGAGGTCGCCGAGGGCCGGCGGCACGCCTGCGCGCGCCTCGAGAACGGCACTGTGCTGTGCTGGGGCCAGAACGACCGCGGGCAGCTCGCGTCGCCCCCGCCGCGCGGCTCGCGCGCGCCGGTCCCCGTGCAGGGCATCTACGGCGCGACCTCGCTCGTCGCCGCCGGCGACGGCACCTGCGCCGTCCTCGTGGACAAGTCGGTCCGTTGCTGGGGCGACAACGCGAGCGAGCGGCTCGCGGTGGGGCACGGTCCGATCCTCGACGTGCCGACTCCGGTGCACTTCTAGGGCCGCGCGGTCGCCGGCGCGCTCCCCTGCGCGCCCCAGTCCGGCTAAGCTCCGCCCCGAGGCCACCAGGTGCACCCGTGAAGCTCGAAGTGAGGCCCGGAGGGGCGAACGCAGGTCTTTGGCGAGCCCGAGCCGCAGGCGAGGTCTCGCCGTGAACAAGCACTACGACGTGGTGGTCCTTGGCATGGGCCTCGGGCCGCTGCTCACCGCCGCGCTGCTGTCGCGCCGCTCGTGGCGGGTGCTCGTGCTCGGGCAGGCCGAGCGGCCGCCCTCCTACTCGTTCGATGGGATCCCGCTCTCGCGCCGCGCCTTCACGCTGCTCTTCGGCGCCTCGCCCGTCTGGCTCCGCGCCCTGGGTGAGCTCGCCCAGACCATGACGTTTCGCCGCATGACCCGCCCGCTCGTGCCGATGTTCCAGGTGCTCGGCGACGGGCTCCGCCTCGAGGTCCCGCCCGACGTCGAGCAGTTCGGGGCGGAGATCGACCGGGAGTTCACCGGCGTGCGCCGCGCCACCGACGATCTCTACGCCGAGCTCGGTCGCGTGAACGGCGAGGCCGACGCCGCGTTCGAGCGCGACGTGGTGTGGCCCCCCGGGACCTTCTGGGAGACGCGCGCGACGCGACGCGCCCTGGTCGATGTGCGTCTCGCGGAGACGCCGACGCGCGACCTCATGGCCGACTTCCCGGTCTCTCACAAGCTCCGCCGCGTCGTCCAAGAGACCGCGCGCCATGGGACCGACGCGACCCAGCTGCCCGCGTTCGCGCTCGCCCGCGCGCACGGCTCGCTCACCCGTGGCGTGCTCTGCCTGGACGGCGGCGAGGCCGACCTCACCGAGTTCCTCGTGGGGCGCATCCGCGCGCAGGGCGGGGAGGTGCGTCCGGCCGACCGCGCCGTCTCGATCGTGCAGCGCGGGGGCAAGGTGCGCGCGGTCGAGCTCGACGGCCAGGCCGAGCCCGTGGGGGTCAATTTCCTGGTGAGCGGCGGCACCTTGCAGGAGCTCTTGCGCCTCGCGCCGACGTTCCCGGTGCCTCGCCGCCTGGCCGACGCGTACGTCGAGCTGCTCGCCGAGGAGCACCGGTACTGCGTGTCGCTGCTCGTGCGAGACGAGGCGCTCCCTCCGCCGCTCGGCGTCGAGTCGTTCGTGCTCGGCGAGCCCTCGCGCGCCGAGCTCTCCGTGCACCTCCAGCGCCGCCCCGGTCCGCTGCCGGGCACCACGTCGCTGCTCGCCGAGGCCCTGCTGACGGACACGACGCCCCGCGTCGCGAAGGCGCGCGAGGCGGTGCTGGGCACCCTCGCGTCGCAGCTCCCGTTCCTCGAGCGGCACGTGCTCCTGTGCGACTCGCCCCACGACGGCCGCCCGCTCTGGGACCTCCGTGGAGGCCAGCGGGTCGAGGTCGACCGGCTGCACCTCCGTCAGGGCGGCGGCGCGGTGGAGGCGGAGCCGATGGTGCCTCGCTACCGCGTCGCCGGGGCCGAGCTCTTCGGCCTCTCGGCCGAGCCCCTCCGCGCGCCGCTCGCGGGCGCGTTCCTCTGCGGTCGCTCGGTGCTGCCCTCGCTCGGGCAAGAGGGCGAGCTGCTCGCCGCGACGAGCGTCGCCAAGATCATCACGCGCACCGACAGCCAGAAGGAGAAGATGCGCCGCGAGATGTGGAGCAAGGTGGAGATGTCGTGAAGAGGAGCCCAGAGCAGGCGCGCGCGGCGCTCCCGATCGCGGTCGCGGCCGCCGCCCTCGCGCTCGGCGCGTGCGGCCCCGGCAAGGCCGAGGCCACCGCGCTCGATC
>CAZHGG010001148.1:0-2141 GCA_964531755.1 uncultured Polyangiaceae bacterium | reverse complement strand
GCTCGGCGCGCCCGCCCCGCCCGAGCCGCCCCTGCGCGAGCTTGGGCAGCAGGGCCAGGATGCGGCGGACACCGTCGGCGATGCGCCGGGGCATGGCGATTCGCTCGGCGATGAGGTCGAGGAACTCGGTGGCCGCGCGGAGCGTGTCGCGCACGCCGGAGACGTGCTCCGCGAGCGGCTCGGCGAGCAGCGCGCACCACATGGCGAGGTCGTCGGGCGCCCCGCGCTCGCGCACGACGCGATCGATCGCCCGCATGCGCGCGAAGAACCGCTGCCCGGCGCCCTCGTTGCCTTCTTCGTCGTCGAGGAAGGCGGAGAGCTCCGGAAGCAGCACCGCCATGCCGCCGAGCTCCCAGAGGAGCCACATCGAGCGGTGCGCCGCGCCGCCGCGGAGCAGGCGCGACACCTCTTCGAAGATGCGCGGGCGCGCCGCGCGGCCGAGCTCTTCGCGGCTGTTCACGAGGGCCTCGTACACCTCGGGGTCGATGCCCACGTCGAGGCGCGCGGCGAACTTCACCGCGCGGAGGATGCGCACGGGGTCCTCGCGGAAGCGCACCGTCGGCTCGCCGATGGTGCGGATGACCTTGCCGCGGATGTCGTTCATCCCGCCGCACCAGTCGAGCACCTGGCGCCGCTCGAGGTCATAGAACAGCGCGTTGATGGTGAAGTCGCGTCGCAGCGCGTCCTCGTGGGCCTCGCCGAAGACGTTGTCGTTGCGGATGAGGAGGTCCTCCGCCGGCTCGTCCTCGTCGACCTCCTGCGGCTTCTGCCGGAAGGTCGCGACCTCGACGATCTTGCCCCCGCCGAAGAGCACGTGCGCGAGCCGGAAGCGGCGCCCGATGATGCGGCAGTTGCGGAAGAGCTGCCGCACGTCCTCCGGGCGCGCGCTCGTCGCGATGTCGAAGTCCTTGGGGCTCTTGTCGAGGAGCAGGTCGCGCACGCACCCGCCCACGAGGTACGCCTGGAAGCCCGCCTTCTCGAGGCGCCGCACCACGCGGGCCGCGTCTTGGTCGAGGCGCGCCTCGTCGAGCGTGACGTCGTGGCGAACGAGCCCCGTGCCGGCGTGTCGTTCTTCGGTGGGGGACTCGTGCGAGTCGAGCTCGACGGTAAACTTGGGGAGCTCCGGCGGGGGCGGGAGCGGGTCTCTGGGTCGACGCATCGGGGCCGAATCGGCGCCCGCTCGGCGGAGCCGGGGCGCATGGGAAGTCGCGGGCCGCGGGGCCCAAACTGACGAATTCTTGCAGGTTACCAGGATCGGGCCGGCGACGCAAACGCCGCGTCTCGCGGGCCGTGCGCGCGAGCCCCGCGCGGCCGGCGGCCCGGCTCCTCGCGGAGACTCGGGCGCGGCCCACCGGCAGGGCGCCCTTTCACGTTTCGTGCCGACCGTCGTTGACGACCGGAACCGTGTGCTTAGCTTGGCGGCGTCGAGGTCGCTCCTGCGGTGCAGGAGGCTCGGCGAGAAGAAAAACGTGGCTGGTGTTCTCACGCCAGTCGCTCTATCGAGCGGTTCGGGGTCTGGAGGCGCGGCCGTCGCGCCCGCCGGGGACCAGCGTCCCTCGTAGAAAGGTGTGGAGGAGCAGCCATGGGCAGAATCATCGGCATCGACCTTGGAACGACGAACAGCTGCGTGGCCATCATGGAGGGCCGCGAGGCGAAGGTCATCGTGAACGAGGAGGGCGCGCGCACCACCCCGAGCGTGGTCGCGTGGGACGACAAGGGCGAGATCCTGGTCGGCCAGATCGCGAAGCGGCAAGCCGTCACGAACCCCGAGAACACCATTTTCAGCGCCAAGCGCTTCGTCGGGCGTCGCTTCGAGGAGGTGACCGAGGAGCTGAAGCGCGTGCCGTACAAGGCCGTGCGCGCGGCCAACGGAGACACCGCCATCGAGGTGCGCGGCAAGGCCGTCTCGCCCCCCGAGGTGAGCGCCAAGATCCTCCAGAAGCTGAAGAAGGCGGCGGAGGACTACCTCGGCGAGAAGGTGACCGAGGCGGTCATCACGGTGCCGGCGTACTTCAACGACGCGCAGCGCCAGGCCACGAAGGACGCCGGTCGCATCGCCGGCCTCGAGGTCATGCGCATCGTGAACGAGCCGACGGCGGCGGCGCTCGCCTACGGACTCGACAAGAAGAAGGACGAGACCA
>CAZHGG010001147.1:0-2148 GCA_964531755.1 uncultured Polyangiaceae bacterium | reverse complement strand
GCGTCGCGTTCGCGGCCGCGGGCGTCTCGGTGACGCTCGTGTTCGAAGCCGGGGAGATCGTCCTGCGCCTCGAGCCGGAGCTCTCCCCGGTGACCGTCGCGCACGTCGCCGCGCTCGCGCGGGGGGGCTTCTACAAGGGCATCGTCGCCCACCGCGTGGTGCCCGGCTTCGTCCTGCAGCTCGGCGATCCCGAGGGGGACGGCTACGGAGGCGCGGGCGTCCCGCTCCGCTGCGAGACGTCCCCCGCGCCGTTCGGCGCGCTCGACGTCGGCATGGCGCTCGCGGGGCGGGATACCGGCTCGAGCCAGCTCTTCATCACGCTGTCTCGCACGCCCCACCTCGACGGCGAGTACACGCGCGTCGGCCGCGCCGAGGGCCCCGTCGAGGGCGTCGCCGAGGGCGATCTCGTGGTCGACGCGCGCGTGTCGGGGCCGTGAGCCAAGGCGGCACCCCGCTTCGTCGCGTCACACGGCTCGATCCAAGTGAGCCGCCCCTAGCCCGCCGTCGGCGGCTCGCTCGCGCCGCCGTCGACCACCCGCAGCTCGCGCGAGAGCATGAGGCGGTAGCCCGTCGCCGTGCGCTCGACGTGCCCCGCGAGGCCGACCCGCCGCAGCGTGGCGAGCGCCAGGTACACGCGTGACGCGGCCGCGAGCGGATCGGGGCTCGGCGTCGACCAGCCGAGGTCGAAGAGCTCCTGCACGGGCACGGACGCCCACGGCGTCGACTCGGCGCACGCGACCAGGCGCTCGAGCGTCACGCGGAGCGGGCGCCTCCCTCGCAGGTGCGCCCGCTCGCGCCCGGCCTGCACGAAGGTGCCGTCGCGCGCGACCAGCACGGCTCGCCGCGGCGGCATCGACTCGGCCTCGTCCGCGGCGGCGCGGCGCGAGTCGAGCAGCTCCTGCCCGACCGCCACGAGGCCGACCCCCGCGTCCAGTTGTGTGTAGAGTCCACGTAATTCCCCCGGGAACTCCGCGCGCCCCATGGCGCGCGCGAGGAGCGACTGCTCGGACGAGCCGGGGTCGACGGGGGCGGGCGCGCCTCGCATGAGCTCGGCCACGAACGCCCGCGGGAGATCGGGCGCGCTGTCCCCGAACGGCGCGAAGAAGGCGCGCACGAGCCACGGGATGTCCTCGCGGCGCGCCTCGAGGCGGGGGACCTCGAGCGGGAACGCCCCGGCGACGACCCGCGACAGGCCCTCGTGCTCGGTCACGAGATCCATGGGCGAGGTGCGCGAGCACATCACCACGCGGACGCCGCGCTCGCGCGACAGCCCGCACACCGCAGGCAGCCGCTGCAGCTCGTCGGCCGTGGCGAGGTCCAGCGACTCGAGCACCAGGGTCGAGGCGTCGTTGAAGCGCCCGTCGACGGCGACGAGCTCGGCGAGCAGGCCCGCGAGCTCGCCTGGACGGTCGCAGTAGGCGAACACGGGCGCGCCGCGCCGCTGCCGCTGGGACGCGTGGTGGAGCTCGAGCGCGGCGGTCGTCTTCCCGGTGCCCGCCGGTCCGTGCACGAAGATGTGCTGCTGGCTGGCGGCGGCCCGCTCCAACGCGTGGAGGTGGGCGAGGCTCGCCGCCGCGCGGGCGATCACCCCCGGGCGCGCGTCGGCGTTCGGTGGCGCCGCCGACGGGTCGACGAGGAGCGCCAGCTCGCCCAGCTCGAGCACGTCTCCAGGGCCCAGCGCCGCGCCCGAGGGGCCGAGGCGCTCGCCGTTCACGAACGTGCCGTTCGCGCTGCCCAGGTCGTGCACCACGAGCCCGTTCTCGTCGGCGACGAGGCGCGCGTGGGCTCGCGAGAGCGTGCGGTCCTCGTGGGCGTCGGTCGGCCCGCCCTCGTGGCGGCCGAGCACGACGGCGCCGTTCACCTCCAGCCGCTGGCCGAGCGCGTCCCCGGTGGGGCTGTGGACCACGAGCAGCGCGTGCCGGTACCCGGTCGGCGGTGGCGCGGACGTGGGGCGCGAGCGCTCGTCCTGGTCCTCGGCGTGGTCCATGCGGCCCTCAGCTTCGCTTGCGACGCGACGCGAGCAGCAGCACGCCGAGGGCGAGCGACGCGAGCGCGCCGGCCGAGGACGTGCCGGTGTGCGACGTGTCGCAGGTGCACCCGCCACCCTCCAGGGCTGCGCCCTCGGGCTCGGCCTCGGGCGGCGCGCTG
>CAZHGG010001146.1:0-2150 GCA_964531755.1 uncultured Polyangiaceae bacterium | reverse complement strand
CGACGCCACGCCGCCCCCCGACGCCGCGCCCGGCGACGCGGGGGTCGACGGCGGCGGCGACGCGGCGGTCGACGCGGGGCCGGCCATCCCGCCCAACATCCTGCTCGTCATCGGCGACGACATGGGGACCGACTCGAACGTCTGCTACACGGTGGCCGCCGATCCGGGGCGCGCGCCGCGCCTCGCCGCGCTGTGCGCGGGCGGCGTGACCTTCGACAACGCGTGGGCCGCGCCGTCGTGCTCGCCCACGCGCGCCACCATCCTCACCGGGCGGCACGGGTTCCGCACGAACGTGGGCTTCGCGGGGCACCCACTCCCGCCTGGCGAGCGCGCGCTGCCCCAGGCGCTCACCGACGGCAACCCGGCCTACGCGGTCGGCGCCGTGGGCAAGTGGCACCTCGGGGGCCCGCTGAACGGCGGCGCCAACCACCCGAACCTGGTCGGCTTCCCCACGTACATGGGGAACCTGCAGGGCGCGGTCGCGAACTACTCGAACTGGACGCGCACAGTGAACGGCGTGAGCGCGCCCGAGAGCCGCTACGCCACCACGGCGGCCGTAGACGACGCGAGCGGCTGGATCAACGCGCAGACCACGCCGTGGTTCATGTGGCTCGCCTTCAACTCGGCGCACTCGCCCTTCCATACGCCGCCGGCCGGGCTGCACACCTACCCCGAGATCATCGGCGTCCCGCCGCCGTCGCGCCCGTATACCCACTACCACGCGATGCTCGAGGCCATGGACATGGAGCTCGGGCGCATGCTCGACGGGCTCGACCCGGCCGTGCGCGCGCGCACGTGGATCATCTTCGTCGGCGACAACGGCACGCCGCCGGAGGTGGCCCAGCCGGAGATCCCCACGGGCCACGCGAAGGGCACGCTCTACCAGGGGGGCACGCACGTGCCGCTCACGATCTCCGGGCCCGGCGTGGTGAGCCCCGGTCGCCGCGTCGCGGCGCTCGTGAGCACGGTCGACATCTTCAAGACGATCCTCGAGCTCGCGAGCGTCGACCCCGCCCTCGCGCTCCCGGTGGGCAGCGCCACGGTCGACTCGGTGAGCATGGTGCCGTACCTCAAGAACCCGAGCCAGGCGCCCCTCCGCTCGTGGATCATGACCGAGCAGTTCGGCAACGCCGCGGGCTTCGGCCGCACCGGCAAGGCCATCCGCGACGCGTCGTACAAGCTCATCCGCTTCGACGCCGGCGACACGCAGCTCTACGACCTGCGCGTCGATCCCCAGGAGCAGACGGACCTCATGACGGCGCCCCTGTCGGTCGAGGCCGCGGCCCACGAGGCGTCGCTGAACCTGGCGCTCGATACGTTGCTCGCGACGCCGTGAGCGGCGCGCTCGAGGGCGCGCGCGCCGCCCAGCCACGCCCACCGACGGCTCGCGGCGCCCGCCGTGCCGCTCGCACACGCGCGCGTTGTGCTCGTGCCCCTTCGGCGCCAGGCTAGTCGGGTGAACGCCCCGCTCACCGACCCGCCGCTCGCCGAGTCGCCCCTCCGCACCCGCGCGCTCACCTATCTCTTCGCCGTGGCGCTCGGGCTCACTCCCGCGCCGTTCGCGTTCGCGGGCGCCAGCGTCGGCGGGATGCTCGGCGCTTTCCTGAGCGTCCTCGGCCTCCTCGCCCTCGCGGGGTCGGTCGTGGGCGCCGTGTTGCTCACGCGCCGCGCGGGCCGTCGAGGCGCGCGCTATGCCCGCCAGCTCGTGGTCGGCGCGCTCTTTCTGATAGCGCTCCCGGTCTTCGGGCTCCTGCTCAACGCCGCCGCCGATCCGTGCACGCCGGGCCGCTGCGATCCGAACTTCCGGCCGCTGAGCTCGCCCGAGGTCTATGGGCTCTTGCCCCTCCACGTGGTCTCGGTCGTGGCCTATTTCATCCACGCCCGAAGGCCCGAGTCGCTCGGCCCGCGCGCGGAGGCCGCCGTGGCGTCCTCGCTGCTCGCCGGCGTGGTCCTCCAGCTCGTCCTCGCGGTGCAGTTCGCGCCGGCGCTCCCGCTCATCGTCTTCGTCATCACCGCGCCGGTGCTCACCCCCTACGTGGCGGTGTTCCTCTTCGCCGGCGCGTTCCTGGGCCGCCTGCACGCACGCGGCGTGGAGACCGCGGCGGCGCTCGCGGCCCGCGGGGCGCGTGAGGCGGAGGAGGCCGCGAGGG
>CAZHGG010001145.1:0-2150 GCA_964531755.1 uncultured Polyangiaceae bacterium | reverse complement strand
CCGCGCCGAAGCCGGCCCCGGCCGCCAAGCCCGCTCCCGCGCCGAAGACGGGCTCGCGGTCGGCCGAGGAGCGGGAGGCCGAGCAGCTCCTCGCGAAGTCCAAGTCCGCCACCGGCGACTCGCTCTAGCCCGCGGCGTCGCACGCAGAAACCCCTGCGTCTTCCGCAGCTTAGAGGCGCCCGGTCCTCTACCCGCGGCGCATCGGGGGGAACGCGCGGCGGAACTCGCGCATCGCGTCTCCTTCGGAGACGTCGTGCGTGAACCCCGTCGCGGCCCGGAAGGCGCGGTCGTCGGTGACGACGGGGTACTTGATGTGGCCGAGCGCCCCGCGCGAGAGGCGCGGCAGCCCGAACCGGCCGAGCAGGCTCGTGAAGACGACCTCCGGCACCGGGAAGGCTTGGCGGCCCGTCTCGCGGATGACGACCGACAGCGGGAGCGGCGGCGGCCCCGCGACGTTGAAGACCCCGCGCGCGCGCTTCTCCAGGGTCAACATCAGCGCCTTGACCACGTCGTCCTCGTGCATGAACTGAAACAGCGGGTCGTACCCGAGGACGGTGGGCACGCGCGCGCCGCGCAGGAACGTGGCGAGCGTGCCGTGGCCCGAGTCACCCAGCGTGTAGCAGAAGCGCAGCACGGTGGTGGTGAGCTCCGGCTGGCGCCAGAGCATGCTGCCCGCGAACAGATCCGCGGCCACCAGGTCGGCGAGCTCCGGGAAATAGGCGAGCGCCATCGGGGGCTCGTCCTCCCCGTGGTACAGCGGCGAGTCCGGCGCGGCGCCGTAGAACGTGTGCCGACCGATGAAGACCACGTGCTTCACGCCATACGCGGCCGAGTGCTCGAAGACCGCGCGCGTGCCCTGGAGGTTGATGCGGTAGCGGTCCTCGCTCTGGCGGAGCAGGTGGGTGACCGTGGCCATGTGGACGACGGCGTCGGGGCGCACGCGGCGAAAGACGTCCTCGGCGCCGCGCTTGCGGATGTCGACTTGGTGGACCTCGAGGCCCTCCTCGCCTTCGCCGATCGCGCCGTAGGGGCGACGATCGATGCCGATGACCTCGTGCCCCGCGCGCAGCAGCCCCCGCGCGAAGCGCCGACCAATCGCGCCCGTGATGCCCGGAACCAGGACCTTCACGCTGAACCTCCGTGCCGCCGCCGGCGGCGCCCCTCTTCGATGAGCTGAGCGATCTCGCTCTTCACGCGCTCGACGTAGCCGGTGATGATCACGTCCTCCTCCGTGCCGGTGCCTTGGAACACCATCGGCTCGCCGTACACGACCTCGAGCTTGACGGGCAGGGGCAGCGCGAGGCCGTAGGGAGTGATCGGCACGTACGGCGCCCCGATGAGCTTCCCGAGCGCCGTCGAGTTCGCGATCGTGGGCACCGCGTCGCCGCCGCCGAGGAACGCGAGCGGGACGATGGGCGTCTTCGTGCGGAGCGCCAAGCGCATGAACCCGGTCCCGAAGGCCACGAGGCTGTACCGCTCCTTGTAGAGCTTCGCCGTCCCGCGGGCGCCCTCCGGGAAGATCATGAGCAGCCGCTCGTCCTCCAGGAGGCGGATGGCGTGCTCGGGCAGGCCCGTGAACTGGCCGGTGCGGTTCGACCACTGCGAGGCGAGCGGCACCTGGTTCAGGAACTTCTCCACCATGCCCTGGGCCAGGCGCGGCGGGTTCATCTCCAGCAGCATGGACGCGATGACCATCGCGCCGTCGATGGCGATGCCGCCGGAGTGGTTCCCGATGAGCATCGCGCGCCCCCGCTTCGGGACGTTCTCCACCCCGCGCGCCTCGACCGCGAAGTAGTGCCGGTAGAGGGGCACGAGGAGGTTGAAGAACACCTCGAGGTGCCGCTTGGAGATCCCATAGGGGTCCACGTCGAACTCGCTCCATGGCAGCTCGAGGCGGTCCACGCGCTCACGAACCTCGCGATCGAACATGGCAATCCTCCTCCCTTCGGGCGCCCCGCAGGCCCTTGCATCCTACACGAGGCGGTTGACCGCGCGGCGCGGAAACGAGTATTCGCGGATCGGCCGCGCGTCGGCCCTCGGAGGCCTCCATGAAGCTCGCTCGACGTCGCTCGCCCGTCCCGTATTTCGTCTCGAGCGCCTCGGGGCGCGCGCTTGTCTCGCTGGCCTCGCTGGCCTCGCTGGCCTCGCTG
>CAZHGG010001144.1:0-2150 GCA_964531755.1 uncultured Polyangiaceae bacterium | reverse complement strand
ACTGGGTGCCGCCCTGGAGGACGAACTTGCGCCCGAGCGCCGCGAGGCGGGGGATCTGCACGACGTACTGCCACACGTTCTTCGGCAGCACCTGCGCGAGGCCGGCGAGCAGTTCTTCCTTGGAGTAGCCCTCCTTCTGGAAGTTCACGCGGTCGGTGTCGAGGAACACCGCGCAGCCGTAGCTGAACTTGGGCGCGAGCTCGGCCTGGAAGGCCACGTCGGCGAAGTCGGTGACCTTCACGCCGAACGAGTCGGCGGTGGCCTGGAGCAACATGCCGTTGCCGGCCGAGCAGCTGTTCGAGAGGCGGAAGTTCTGGATGTCGCCGTTCTTGATGAACAGCACCTTGATGTCTTGGCCGCCGATGTCGCAGATGACGTCGACGTCACCGAAGAAGTGAACGGCGCTCATCATGTGCGCGACCGTCTCGACCACGTTGACGTCGCTCTTCACGCACTCCTCGAGCACGTCGGCGGCGTAGCCGGTGGCGCCGAAGCCGGTGACCTCGAGCTCCGCCCCTTGGTCGTGCACGTACGCCTTGAGCTGCGCGAGCAGCTCCTTCGTGTCCTGGATGGGGTTGCCCTTCGAGAGCTGGTAACCCTTCGCCAGGATGGCGCCGGTCTCGTGGTCGACGAGCACCGCCTTCGACGACGTGGAGCCGCCGTCGAGGCCGATGACGGCGCGCACCCGCTCCCCGGGCGTAAACGTGGCGCCCTGGAACTTCGGGATCTTGTAGAGCTCACGGAACTCGGCGAGCTCGCGCTCGGTGGCCGAGAGGGGCGGGCCCGCGCTCTCGCCGAGGCGGGCCTTTCGCCCCGTGGTGATGTACTCGTGCAGGGCCTCGAGCCCGCGGAGCACGCCCACGCCCTCGGGCTCGTGGAGCCCGTACATGACGGCGCCGAAGGCCGCGTAGTACTGCGCGTTGTCGGGCACGAAGATGAGCTCCTCGACCGGCACGTCGCGCGGGTAGTCGAAGCCGCGCTCCTCCCAGATCTGCGGGATGCGCAGGCGCCAGCAGTCTTGGAGGAACGGCAGGTAGGTGTTCGGCCCGCCGAGCAAGAGCACGCGCGTCTTCAGGGTGCCGCCGCGCGTGAGCACCGACAGGTTCTGCATGACGATGGCGTCGGCCAGCGAGCAGAGCACCTCGGTCGCGGGGATGCCGCTCTTGATGAGGTTGACGATGTCGGTCTCGGCGAACACGCCGCACTTCGCGGCGACGTGGTGGAGCTTGGAGTCGTCGAAGCGGAGCGTGGTGACGAGCTCGGGCGGCGCGTTCACCTTCAGGAAGCACTTGTCGATCGTGGCGCCCGTGCCGGACGCGCACTTGTCGTTCATCGACGCGGTGGCCGTCTTCTCGCCGGTCGCCGGATCGGTCTTGAACATGATGATCTTCGCGTCTTGCCCGCCGAGCTCGACCACCGAGCCCACGTCGGGGTGGAGCTGCTCGACCGCGAGGGTGACGGCGTTCACCTCCTGCACGAACTTGCCGCCCGTGGGCGCGCAGATGGGCGCCGACCCCGAGCCGGTGAGGAACATCTTCCACCCGTCGGCCGGGTGGTTCGGGAACGCCTGGAGGATCTGCTCCAGCATCGACAGCACGTACTCGGGCTGCTTCGTGTGGTGGCGCTGGTAGTCGCTCCAGAGGATTTCCTTGTTGGCCGGGTTCACGACGACGGCCTTCACCGTGGTGGACCCCACGTCCATGCCGATCGCGAGAAACTTCCCCGAGCTCGTGGCCATCTTGTTCTCTCTCCGTGGGCCAGGAGCGGCCCCGCGACGCACACCTGCGGGCCGGCGCGCGCGCCTGATCCCCGAGCACAACGAGTAGACTGACGTGTCAGTTCCCTAGAGGTAGCGGAAAACTAGACTGACGTGTCAGTTTTCTGAGGGGGTGGCCGTTCTCGGGGCCGGAGGGGCTTTGCGCGCGGGGCGCGCGGGGGCGACGGGGTGGAGGGAACGGGCGGGCGGCCACCGCGTGGGGGTGGGGCTCTCGGCCGCGGGCGGGCCCCTCCGAAACTCGGCGTCGTTCCGCGCGGTGACTGTGGCCGGACGACGGTCTGTGAGCGGTGGCTGAGGGGGACCGCGCGAGACCGACGTCCTCGGACAGGCGGATCCTCCCACCCGCGGCCGAGAGCCCCACCCCCACGCTCCG
>CAZHGG010001143.1:0-2154 GCA_964531755.1 uncultured Polyangiaceae bacterium | reverse complement strand
GCTCGGGCACGGCCGCCCCGCCCGCGAGCGGCACGGCGGCGCCGCCCACCACCGCGCCGGTCGCGATGAAGCCCATCGTCCCGAGCGCCATGGCCGCGGACCTGGCGGCGATCGGCCTCGATCCCAAGAAGCTCCCGGCCCTCGACAAGATCGAGCCCCAGAAGCTCCGAAAGGTCATGAAGACCTTCACCAAGGCGCTCGGAGTGCAGTGCAGCGCCTGCCATGAGGCCGACGACTTCAAGGCCGCCACGCCCAAGAAGGCCGTCGCCACGCGCATGTGGAACGACTTCTCGCGGGGCCTCACGCTCGCCGACGGGAGCCCCCTCTACTGCGACTCGTGCCACCAGGGCCGCATGGAGTCGCTCGACCACGGCGACAAGAAGGCCCTCGCCAAGTGGATGCAGGGCGAGTTCGTCGACAAGGTGAAGCGCGTCGACGGCAAGGAGCACGGCTGCGAGACCTGCCACGGCGACCCCTTCGAGGGGCCGTTCCTCGACACGGTCTGGGCGAAGAAAAAGTAAGCCGGGCGCCTCCGCTGCCGCTGCTCGCCCGTCCCTGTACGGTCGTGCCGGGCCTGCCCCTCGGATGGGCGCCGACGGACCCCCGCCGGCGCAACAGCGTCGCGCGCGCCACGGTAAAAATTACGCTGTAAGATCAAAGCTTTGCGCACAAACCGCGCCGCGTTCTTGACCTGGTAACGTGCGTTCAGTACTGTTCGTTGCACCATGCAAGGGCTTACGCAGCGGCAGCAGATGGTCCTCGATTACATCAAGCAGTCCATCCTCGATCGGGGCTACCCTCCCACGCTCCGCGAGATCGGCGCCCGCATGGGCATTCGCTCCACGAACGGCGTGAACGACCACCTGCGGGCGCTCGAGCGCAAGGGGTACCTCACACGGGAGGACATGAAGAGCCGCGCGCTGCGCCCCACGGGGCCCGGGCCGGTGGGGCCGCTCGAGGCGTCCAACGACGAGGCCAGCGCGCCGACGCACCGGCTCGACGACGACGACCTCGTGGAGATCCCCGTGCTCGGACGCGTCGCCGCGGGCATGCCCATCCTCGCCGAGGAGAACGTCATCGACACGGTGCGTGTCGACCGCGGCCTCATCCGCGGCGGCCGCGAGGTCTTCGGCCTCCGCGTCACGGGCGACAGCATGATCGACGCGGGCATCTTGAGCGGCGACTACATCTTCGTGCGCAAGCAGCTCACCGCGAGTCGGGGCGACATCGTCGTCGCGCTCATCGGCGACGAGGCCACGGTGAAGTACTACTTCCCCGAGAAGGACTACGTGCGCTTCCAGCCCGCGAACAAGAGCATGGCGCCCATCCTCGTGCGGGCGATGGACTTCCGGGCCACCATGCTCCTCGGTGTGGTCGTGGGCGTCTTCCGGCGCATCTGAGGCGCGGTCGCGGACGCCGTGGGCACCCCGGCGGCTCCTCGCCTAGATTTTCGTCAGGTACTCGCGCGCCGCTCGCATTGTCGGATATGATCGTCGCGGGCGCGCCCGACGTGCGCCCTCTGGTCCACTGGAGAATCTCATGGCCCCCTGTCCGCAATGCGGCGCTGTTCCTCAGTCCTCCGACAAGTTCTGCAACGTGTGCGGGTATTCGCTCGGCCCCTCGCCGTTTGGGCAGGCGCCCAAGTATGGCGCGCCTCAGCAGGGAGGTCTCCCGCCGATCGACGCCATGCCCTTCACGAATGACGCCTACGGGAACCCCCAGGGCCAGCAGGGCGGGGGGTTTCAGCAGTCGGGCGGCTACCCTGCGGGGCAAGGCGGGTTCCCGGGCGGCGGCGGCTTCGGCCAGCCCCAAGGGCAGTACGGGGGCGGCGGCTTCGACCAGGGTGGCGGCTTCGGCCAGCCGCAGGGTGGCTTCGGCCCGCAGCAAGGCGGCTTCCCCGATCCCAACGCGGGCTTCGGCGGCGGCGGCTTTGGTCAACAGCCCGGTCAAGGCTTCGGCGGTGGCGGCTTCGGCCAGCAGCAGCCTCAGGCGCCTCAGCAGGGCTTCGGCGGCTACCCGCCCCAGCAAGGGCAGGGCTTCGGCGGCGGTGGGTTCGACCCGCAGCCCCCGCAGCCGCAGTTCGCGCCGGCGCCGCCTCCGGCGCCCGTCGCGGCGGCCGCGCCGGCGTACCAGCCGCCGCCGCCCCAGCCGCTG
>CAZHGG010001142.1:0-2155 GCA_964531755.1 uncultured Polyangiaceae bacterium | reverse complement strand
GGCGTGGCCTCGGGCGGCGTGGGCGGCAGGGCGCCGCCGTCGAGCCCACCCGCAGGTGGAGGGCCGCCCCCGTCGGCGGTGGGGAGGCCGCCGTCCGGCGTGACCTCGCCGGGCTCGTCGGCGAACGCGCCGCACGTGGGCTCGATCGCCGTGCCTCGGTGGCGGAGCGCGAGCTCATAGGCGCCGGCTCCGAAGCCCACCATCGGGACCTCGCCCGCGTAGTCGGCGCTCGTCGCGTCGTGGAGCTCGGCCAGGAGCAGGTAGTTCTCCGCGGCGTGCGCGACGTTGAACTCGAGGAACGCGCTGCTCCCCGCCTTGTCGCGGGCGTAGTCGAGCGCCAGCGCCGTGCGAAAGTCGACGAAGACCCACTCTTGCGAGTCGTAGTAGCCGCCGACGTTGCTCCGCATGAGCCCCCGCCCGGAGGCGGGCACGAGGGCGGCGCGCAGCGAGGCGAGCGTCGCGGCCGCGGTGCGCTTGTGCGGGTGCACGAGCCCGAAGTTGATGCCCTCGACCGTGGCCGCGTCGAGCCACTTCGAGCCCGAGGCGAGGCCCTCGACGCTCTGCGCGAGCGTGCCGTCGGGCGCGCGGAGCTCGCGCAGGATCGCGTCGCGGGCCTTCTGCCCCGCGGCCCGGTACTTCGCGGCGCCCGCTGCGTCGCCGAGGCGCTCGGCCACACGCGCGGCCGAGCAGAGCCCGTGCGCCGCGGTGATGGTCGTGTAGGCGAAGCGGCGCTGCTTGCCGTTCCAGTGCACCTCCCAGATCGAGGAGTCGGGCGCGATGAGCCCCGTCGGCTCCTGCAGCGACACCAGCACCTCGGCGATCTCGTCTCTCACGGTGGGCCACACGGTGGTGGCCCACGCCTGGTCGTTCGACTTCCGGAGGTACTCGTCGAGCGTCCAGAGAAAGAGCCCGAAGCCGTCGAACTCGATGTTCGGGCCGTCCTCGTTGAAGTCCGTCTCTTCGCGCCCGTCGCCGTAGTACCGAACGACCGAGATCTTGTACTTCTTCTTGACGTACGACTCGTAGCGAGAGGCCTCCGCGCCGAGTTGGAAGGCGAGCGCGGCCTTCGCCTCGGCCGTGTGACCGGAGTGGATCATCCCGGCCACCGCGTACGACATGTCGCGCACCCACGAGATGTTCCACTTGCCGGGCGCGATGCTCGCGAGCACCTGGCCGTTCGGCTTGCCGGGCTCGCGCACCTGGCCCATGCGCAGCACCACCTGGGAGGCCTGCTCCAGCCGCCCCTCGAGCTCCGTCGCGCCCGCGGGCGGCGGCGTGAGCCAGCCGCGCCAGTCGGCGAGCTCCGCGGCGTAGAGCTGGTCGGGCGTGCGGCCCGCGACCCACGCGCGCACGCGGTCGGCGGCGGTCTGAGCGTCGTTGTTCGGCGAGAGCACGCTGTAGAAGCCGGCCCACGCGGTCTGTCCGACCGCGAGATCGCCGAGGCTCTTCTGCAGGCCCGGCACGACGTCGTTCGTGGCGGTGGTCGTGTCGTTGTTTGCCAGGTCGGCGCCGGCGAGCAGCGCCGCGTACGGGTTCTCCGGCGTCATCGCGTGGCGCGTGGAGCCCCCGATCGCCCCGTGGGCGAAGGCCGCGCCGCTCGCGCCGTACTCATAGAAGCAGTCGCGCGCCGCGTTCCACTGCGCGCCCTCGCCGCTCGCCTGCGGCACCTGCCCGGCGCCGAGGTGGTAGTTCATGAGCTCGTAGACGTCGACCGCGCCCGCGCCCGACACGCGCTTGACCGACACCAGCGTGACGCCGACGTTCTCGGCGAGCCCCATTGGCTGGTAGATGTACTCGTCGACCTCGAGGCCCGCGAAGGTGCGTGCAACATGCACGATGCCTGTGCCCGGCACGTACTCCACGAGCGACGGGGCGACGGTGTTCAGCCAGGCGCGCTGGGCGCCCACGCGCAGGCCCGGGTACGCGTCGAAGGCGAAGTTGCGGGTCTCCCTGCCCTCGGCCGGGTAGCGGTACGCGTGCTCGAGGAACTGCACGACCTTGCGCTGCTGCGCGTCGTAGACCACGGTGCCGTGGCCGTTCGCCGTGGGAAGGGTGTTCAAGCTCCGGTGCGGCGGCGCCGCGGCGCTCGCGTGGGAGGCCGAGGCGAGGAGCGCGAGCGCCGCGAGCGCGGGCGCGAGGCGCCTCGGCGCGGCGG
>CAZHGG010001141.1:0-2156 GCA_964531755.1 uncultured Polyangiaceae bacterium | reverse complement strand
CGAGTACGTCACGCCGCTCGTGGCCTACCTGTGCCACGAGTCGTGCGACGAGACCGGGTCGCTCTTCGAGGTCGGCGGCGGCTTCATGGGCAAGCTCCGCTGGGAGCGCGCCGAGGGCAAGGTCTTCAAGCTCGGGCGCGAGATCACCCCCGACGCGGTGAAGAAGGCGTTCTCCGACATCACGAGCTTCGAGAAGAGCACGCACCCGAGCGACATCACCTCGTCGATGCAGCCCATCCTGGGCAACCTCGGTTCGAAGAGCCTCGGCGGCAACGAGCACATCGACCTCGATCAGGCCCTCGGGTACACCTTCCCCGAGCAGTCGTCGTCGTACGACGAGCGCGATCTGGCCCTCTACGCGCTCGGCATCGGGCACGGCAAGGACCCGAACGACGCGTCCGAGCTGCAGTACGTGTACGAGAACTACGGCAACGGCTTCGTGGCCGATCCCACGTTCGCCGTGATCCCCGCCATTCGCCTGGTGTTCGAGAACGCGAAGAAGGGGGTGAACGCGCCCGGCATGAACTACGGCTTCGACCGCATCTTGCACGGCGAGCAGTACACCGAGGTGAAGCGCCCGCTGCCGCCGAACGCGAAGCTCACGCACAGGGCGCGCGTGAAGGACATCTTCGACAAGGGCAAGAACGCCATCGTCGTCACCGAGATCAAGAGCTTCGACGAGTCGGGCGAGGAGCTCATCCACAACGAGCTCACCACCGTGGTGCGCGGCGCGGGCGGCTGGGGCGGCGATCGCGGGCCCTCGGTCGAGAGCAACGTGCCCCCCGCCCGCGCGGCCGACGTGGTCACCGAGGAGAAGATCAGCGAGAACCAGACCCTGCTCTACCGCCTCTCCGGGGACACGAACCCGCTCCACGTCGACCCCGGGTTCGCGCAGGCCTTCGGCTTCCCGCGGCCCATCCTGCACGGCCTCTGCACGTTCGGGTTCGCGGGCCGGCACGTCATCAAGGCGTTCGCGAACAACGACCCGCGCCTCTTCAAGTGCATCAAGGTGCGCTTCTCGGAGAGCGTGTTCCCGGGCGAGACGCTGGTGACCGAGATGTGGAAGGAGAGCGACCAGCGGATCGTCTTCCGCTGCAAGGTGAAGGAGCGCGACAAGGTGGTCATCACCGGCGCGGCGCTCGAGCTCTACACCGAGATCCCGAAGGCGAAGGTGAAGGCGAAGGGCGCGTCGGCCGCGGCGGCCCCGGCGGCCGGGCAGGGGGGAGGCGAGCCCACGAGCGCCGAGATCGTGGAGGTCATCAAGGACCACGTGGCGAAGAACGTGAAGGAGCTCACGAGCAACGTGAACGCGAGCTACGTGTTCAACCTCACGAGCCCCGCCTCGGCCTTCAGCATCGATCTTCGCCAGGGCCAGGGCTCGGTGGCGATGGGCGCGATGGACAAGCCCGACTGCACCCTGGAGCTCACCGACCGCGATTTCCTCGACATGACGAGCGGCAAGGCCGATCCGCAGAAGCTCTACTTCGGCGGCAAGCTGAAGATCAGCGGCAACGTGATGGCCTCGCAGAAGCTCACGTTCCTGAAGAAGATCGATCCGGCGGCCGCCAAGGAGATAGTGGCGAAGCTCCGCGGCGCGGGCGGCGCGGCCGCAGCGGCCCCGGCGGCGGCGGACGCGGGCGGCGTGACCAGCGCCGACGGCTTCGCCGTGATCGGCGATCACGTCGCGAAGAACCCCGAGCTCGCGGCCAAGATCGGCCACGTGTTCGTGTTCGCGCTCACGAGCCCGGACAGCGCGTGGACGGTCGACCTCAAGAACGGCGCGGGCAGCGTCACCGCCGGCGCCGTCGACAAGGCCGACTGCACGCTCACCCTCTCCGACGCCGACTTCCTCGACATGATGAGCGGCAAGGCCGACCCGCAGAAGCTCTACTTCGGCGGCAAGCTCAAGATCACGGGCAACGTGATGGCCTCGCAGAAGCTCGAGTTCTTGAAGAAGATCGACGTCAAGGCCGCCGAAGAGGCGGTACGCAAGGCGCGCGCTGCGGGCGCTCCGAAGGCCGCGGCGCCCGTCGCGCAGAGCGCGCGGGAGGCGGCGGCCGGCAAGGTGTTCGCGGCGCTCTCGGCGCGGGTGGCCGCGACGCCGGGCCTCGTCGCGGAGGTCGGCGCGGTGCTGAAGTTCCACGTCACCTCGCCCG
>CAZHGG010001140.1:0-2158 GCA_964531755.1 uncultured Polyangiaceae bacterium | reverse complement strand
GGGTCACGCCGGCCGGGCGAGGTTGAACGGGGTGAGGGGCTCCAAACTCGACGGGTGATCACGCGCCTTGACTTGCGACCAGAATGCGTAACCCTATGGGTTATGACTTTGTTCGTCACAGCGCCCACTCCACTTTGGCCTCGCCGGCGCGGCCCGACGTTCACGGCGCTCGACTTCGAGACCGCCAACACGTACCGCAACAGCGCGTGCGCGGTGGGGCTCGTGCGCGTGGAGCAGGGCCGCGTCGTGCGCCGCGCGACTCACCTCATTCGGCCGCCGTTCCGGCTCTTCACGTTCACGTACTTGCACGGCATCGACTGGGCGATGGTCCGCTCGTCGCCCACGTTCGCCGAGGTGTGGCCGCTCATGGCGCCCTTCTTCGAGGGGGTCGACTTCGTGGCCGCGCACAACGCCCCGTTCGACGCGAGCGTCCTCCGCGCCACCGCCCGCCAGTACCGCATCGCCCTGCCGCACCTGCCGTTCAGGTGCACGGTGCGGCTCGCGCGGGCCACCTGGGGACTCCGGCCGACGACGCTGCGGCACGTCGCGGACTTCTTGGGCATTCCCCTCCGGCACCACGACGCAGGCTCGGACGCCGAGGCCTGCGCGCGCATCGTGCTGGCGGCGGCGGCGTGAGGGCGGCGCGCCCGGCGTCTCATCGCCCACGAGCGGGTCACACGAAGCAGGCTCGTGGCCGCGTGCGCGCCCGTGTACGCTCGTGAGTCGCTCCGGAGCGCAGGTGGACATCTTCTTCAAGACCGCGAAGCTGCTGAAGGTCTGCAACAGCGCAGCGCTGCTCCAGGCCGCGTACGGCCAGGAGAACGCGCGCCGCATCCAGCACCGCCTCTTCGTGCTCCAGGCGATGCCCACCCTCGCGGAGGTGCCCAAGCTCCCCCCGGAGCGGTGCCACGCGTTGAAGGGCGACCTCCGGGGGTACTACGCTGTGGACGCGCTCCACCCGTTCCGCATCGTGTTCACCCCGGTCACGCCGCTGCGCGGCCGGGCCTCCGCCGCGCAGCTCCGCCTCGTCACCGCGATCACGATCCACGACATCGTCGACTACCACTGATGGCCCCGAACCTCCTCTACACCCCCGACTACGTCGTCTCGCCCGGCTCGGTGCTGGAGGAGTACCTGGCCGAGCTCGGGATGAGCAAGGTCGAGCTGGCCGAGCGCTGCGGGCGCCCCCAAAAGACCATCAGCGAGATCCTGCACGCGAAGGCCGCGATCACCCCCGAGACGGCGCTCCAGCTCGAGCGCGTGCTCGGCCGACCGGCGTCGTTCTGGCTCAGCCTGGAGGCGGCGTACCGCCTCGCCCTCGCCGAGCGGGAGGAGCGCGCCTCGCTCGCCGATCACGTCGGCTGGGCCAAGACCTTCCCGGTGAAGCAGCTCGTCGCGGCGGGCCACATCGAGGAGCCGAGCGGCGACAGCGATCTCGTGGCCAAGCTGCTCCGCTTCTTCGGTGTCGGGACGATCGCGGGGTACGAGGCGCGCTTCGGCGCGATGCAGGTGGCCTATCGACGGTCCCCTTCGTTCAAGGCCGCGCCCGAGGCGGTCTCCGCGTGGGCGAGGCTGGGAGAGCGAGAGGCCGCGGCGCTCAAGTGCCGCCCCTTCGACGAGGCGAAGTTCCGCAAGGTCCTCGCCCAGGCGCGCGCCCTCACCGCGAGCTCGCTCCCCGAGGTCTGGCCCAAGCTGGTCCCGCTCGCCGCCGCGGCCGGCGTGGCCGTCGCGCTCGTGCCCGAGCTCCCGAAGACCCACCTGAGCGGCATCGCCCGGTGGCTCTCGAAAGACCGCGCGCTCATCCAGCTGAGCCTCCGCTACAAGACCGCCGACCACCTCTGGTTCAGCTTCTTCCACGAGGCGGGGCACCTCCTGCTTCACCCCAAGAAGACCGTCTTCGTGGACGAGAAGGGGGGAGACCACCCCGAGCTCGAGGCCGAGGCGAACAAGTTCGCGAGCGATCTGCTGATCGCCCCGCGCGACTACGCGACCTTCGTGCGGGAGAAGGACTTCTCGGAGTCGAGCATTCGGAGCTTCGCGGCGGCGCAGGGGATCGGCGCGGGGATCGTGGTGGGGCGCCTCCAGCACGACGGGCACGTGGGCTACGCGATGTGCAATGGGCTGAAGGAGCGGCTGGGGTGGGGGTGAGGGCGTGTGG
>CAZHGG010001139.1:0-2172 GCA_964531755.1 uncultured Polyangiaceae bacterium | reverse complement strand
GACTGGCCACGAGCGAGCTCGACGGCGGCGGGCCCGTGACGTACGCCTACGACGCAAACGGGAATCGAGCGGGCGCCACGGTGGACGCGCAAGACCGCGTGACCAGCCAGGGCGGCACGACGTATGCCTACAACGACCACGGCAACGTGACGACGCGCACGGTGGCCGGCGCCACGCAGACCCTCGCGTGGGACAGCGAGGGCGGCTTGCTCTCGGTGACCAAGCCCGGGGCGCCGACTGTGGACTACGCGCTGGACGCCCGCGGCCGCCGAGTGGCGAAGCGCGTGAACGGCGCGGTGGTGCGCGAGTGGCTGTACGACGGGCAGCTCCGCGTCGTGGGCGAGGTGCTGCAGGCGGGCGGCGTGACGCACACGCGCGCCTACGGCTACGTGCCCGAGCCGCACTTGCCGGTGCTCATGGTCGACACCGCGGGCGCCGTCAGCACGACGTACCGAATCTACGGCGACCACCTCGGCAGCCTGCGAAGCGTGGTGGACGTGGCCACGGGCGCCGCGGTGCAAACGATGGAGCACGGCCCGTGGGGCGAGGTGCTCGCGGAGAGCGTGACGGCGGGGTTCGAGAGGGTCCCGTTCGGGTTTGCCGGGGGGCTCTACGACGACGCGACGGGCCTCGTGAGGTTCGGGGCCCGGGAGTATGATCCGAGCACCGGGCGGTGGCTGAGCAAAGACGAAGCTAGGTTCGGCGGGGGGTGGAACTTCTATGAGTACGCGGGGGGAGATCCGGTCAACTTCGTGGACCCGACGGGGCGCTGGTCTTGGCCTTGGGACGACCCGCCCGCCGGGGGTGGAGGCTCCTCCGGAGGCGGCGGCGCGTCGGGGGGGTGGGGCGGTCCGTGTGATCCGCCTGCGACACACGGTGGCGGTGGGGGTGCAGGTGGCGGTGGCGGGGATGGCGGGGGCGGCGGAGGCGGGGGGAGCGGGGGTGGTTCGGGCGGTGGAGGCGCGAGTGGTGGAGGTGGTGGGGCACCGACTGGTGGCCCCGGCCCAGGTGGGGGCGGCGCGCCAGAACCGCAAAAGAAGGTGAAGTGCCTCTGCATAATTGGTGGACCATACAGTGCGAGCAGCTGCGAAAAATGCTCCGAGAGTGGCTACTGCGGGCCTGGCAACGTAGCGAAGTGCATCGAATGATGGCTCAGCAAGCCAGCATGCTCCGGACCCTGGCACCATCTCTCTCCGCGTTCGGCAGCGTAGACGGATTCGAACAGCGTGACCTCATGGCCACGTCCGACCGGCTTGCGTGGGCGCCGGAGGTTGGCTTCGATACATTGCGCGCGATTCAGTGCGACATGGCGCGAACCTACGCCCTTGTTCGATTGCCCGACGCTTCGCGTTCTCGCTCGTCACACGCAATCGGGCTAGTGCTTCACGAAGCAGGCTATCGCAGGCGAAGACACACAGAGGAGCTGGTGATGGAACGAGGCCTTGCTGGCGCAGGCGAGGTCGCAAGAGAACTCGACATTTTAAAGCGACTTGACGCGCTCGACACGGCGCTGTCACTGCCGCATCGCACTCCCGCGCGTGAGCTGTCGCGTCGCCGGCGCCGAAGCGCGCGGGAGTGGCACGCGACTCTGGAGGCGGTAGCGCAGTCCAAAATGACATGGGACACATACGCCATTAGCTTCGAGCGCAAAGGGCGGCTTCACGAAGAGCGTCAGACTGTCGTCGAAGTTCGAGCTTCTGTCTTGGTGGATGTCGGACAGCCACCGGACGTCTGCGTGCTGGTAAGACTGTCGGTCGGGGAGAGAGAAGGGTCGAAGGCAGCTCTTCGAGCCATGCGCTCGCTTGCAGCCGCTGGATACGAGAGATCTGAGTATAGTGCCGATTATTGTGGGGCGCAGACTTTTCGGAGCGCTTCGCTGGCGGCCCGTGAGAGCCAGCGGGTGTTCGCTGCACTGACCTCCGGTGGCTGACTTGTACTTGACTGCGTGTGTGGTTCCCCTTCGGCCGAAGTCCGCCCTTCGCCCTTCGGCACGCGAGCGCGTGGCGAGGGGGCAGATGGGCGACGGGTGGAGACGTGAGACGTCACCCTCTTCCCTGCGGAGTACACGTATGTGACGACCTCCGGGTCAACGCCGGGAAGGTCTCGCCCGGCCGCGCCGGTCAGCACCGCGGGGCCGCTGGCGCGGAATGTTCGCGTACGAGCAGCGCCGGC
>CAZHGG010001138.1:0-2173 GCA_964531755.1 uncultured Polyangiaceae bacterium | reverse complement strand
GGCCGCCGCCGCGGTCGACGCGGGCCACGTGGCTCGACGCACCGCCGTCGTCGCGCGCGCGCGCGCCACCGACGAAGAGCCGGTAGGAGAGGCCGCGCTCGGCGGCGGTCCACGGGGCGAGCTTCTCGAAGCGCACCACCGTGAGCGACTCGAGCTCGAGGCTGCGGGGCCGAGGGTACGCGCGCGCGGTGACCGCGAGCGCCTCGACGCTCGCGAGCTCGGGGAGCCCGTCGGCGCGGTCGAGGGTGTCGTGGAGCGTGAGGCGCGCGCGGGCCTCGAGGAACGCGCCCCCGGCGGAGGCGTAGCCCACGCCGAGCCCGACACGGCGGGCGTCGTGACCGAGATGGGGCGCCGCGGAGGGCGGGGGCGCGATGTGCAGCTCCGGGCTCTCCCCCGGGACCGCCGCGCGCGCCATCGCGAGGCGGAGCTTCTGCTGCCGCGCGGGGCTGTCGTCGTCCGGCGACTCGAGCAGCTCGTGGTGCTCGAGATCGAGCAGGTCGAGGGCCGCGTCGAGCACGTCGCGGCGGGCGTCCTCCGGGAGGGCCGCGAGCGCCGCGTCCTGGCGCTCGCCCGCGGCGAGCGACCTCGCGAGCGCCCGGTGTGCAGGCGCGAGCGCGCCGAGCCGCGCGAGCGCGACGGTGCGGAGGGAGGGCCGGTACCGCACCCGTGAGACGAGGCCCGGCGCCTCCCACACCGCCCGCAGCGCGTCGGTCGGCAGCGCGGGGCTCCCCATCCGCGCGAGGAGGCCGGCGGAGGGGCGCACGACGTCGAGCAGCGCGATGACGTGGTAGGCGCAGTTCTCCGACAGATAGAAGTAGTCGAAGCTGGTGCCGCTGAGCTCCCAGAGGTGCTCGAGGAAGGCCCGCTTCTCGTCCTCGGTGAGGTCGAGCTCGTACTCCCACAGATCGCGCGACTCGTAGTCTTGGTACTCGCGCACCTTGGCCGCGTACGGGAGCGCCTTGAAGGTGCCCGGGAACTGCCCGAAGAGGCCCTTCAGCGCGTACGTGACGGCGTTCTCGCTCCCCACGTCGGCCGAGTAGTCGACGCCGATGTCGGCGAGCGGGTGGCGGGGCGCGTCCGGCCGCAGGAGCCCACGATCGTCGCGCTCGATGCGGAGCAGCACGTGACCGAACGCCGACGCGGGGCTGTCGACGTGGTACGAGCTGAAGACGAAGACGACGCGCCGCGGCCGGAGGCGCGCGAAGAGCTCGTCGCGAGCCTCGCAGCGGGGCGACGGGAGCCCGCGCAGCGCGAGGACCTCCGCCAGGAAGCGCGCCCTCGCCGGAAACTTGCATAATGCATGTTTGTCGCCGCGCGCCGGATCGGCGTAGAGCGCGGCGAGCGTCGCGAAGAGCTCGGCCTCGGGGTCGAAGCGCCCGCGGGGCGAGACGTAGAACGCGGGTCCGTCCGGCTCCGACTCCCAGCCGTTCGACGCGGTCGGGTGCGCGTGCACGAGGCGTCGCCACTCCGAGGCCTCGGCGAGCCGCGCCCGCCGCGCCTCGCGCGCGGCCTCCGCGAGGCCGGGAGGGCCGGCGTCGGCGCGCGCCGGGGCCGCCGCCAGGGAGGTCAGCGCGCCGACCAAGAGAGAGAAGGCTACCGCCGCCGCGCGGGCGACCGCCCTCACTCGGGGAGGTTCTCGCACGCGAGCTGCGCGTCCGCCCGGAGGATGGCCCGCACCGAGCGCGCGATGCGCTCGGCCTGACCGCCGGAGGTGCTGAAGATGGGCCCGAACTGGGCCTTCATCGCGCGGCCCACGGCGACGGGATCGGCGCAGCCGGCGATCGCGGTGAGCGTGGCGATGGTCTCGCCCGAGCCCCGCGCGGCGTCTTTCATGAACGCCTCGCGGTTCATCCGCACGAAGTTCTCGATGGTCTCGTGATCGTCGATCGAGTCGCAGTTGATCGTGCCGCTCGTGATCGCGAACGTCTGCATGCCGAGGGTGTTGGTGGAGGCCGCCGTGACCTGCGCGAGGCCCGGCTTCGTGCCGAAGATCACGGAGCCGAGGCCGCACCCCGCCGCGCCGTAGCGCGGCTTGGGGCGGCGGCGCGCCCGCACCATGGGCACCTCGGCGGCGTCGAGCGACGCCGTCTTCGCGCGCGGCGTGGGCGCCGCGACGGGGAACCCGCCGCCCGACGCGCTCGCGGCGGGCGCGGCGCTCGCCTCGGCCGCGCCG
>CAZHGG010001137.1:0-2179 GCA_964531755.1 uncultured Polyangiaceae bacterium | reverse complement strand
AGAGGCGCCGCGGAGCGCGCTGTCCGAGGCGCTCCGCGAGTGGCGCGCCGCCGAGGCGAAGCGCCGGCGCATCCCGTTCTTCAAGGTGATGAACGACCGGACGCTCGAGGGCATCGCCGCCGCTCGCCCGAGCGATCTCGCGGAGCTCCTCGACGTGCCCGGCATGGGCCCCACGACGTGCGCGAAATACGGCGGCGCGCTGCTGCTCCTCGTCGCGCGGAGCTAGACCGCCGAGCGCGCATGTCGACGCCCGGGACGCCGCGCGTCACTCCCGACGGTTCGCTCGCGTCGAGCGCAAGTGGAGGTCAGCCCACCGCGGAGTTCATGCACACTCGCAGCGGAGAAATGCCAGCTCAGCCGCCTACCCCAGCCGAGGCGCCCGGTCGATCGCCTGGGGCGGGAGCCCCCGACGTGATCATCTGGGTCTGCCGATTCGTCATCGTGCTCGGGTTCGGGTGGGTGCTCCGCTTGGCCCTCATCACCGCCGAGCTGCCGTCCTCCCACGACCCGAGCTACTACCCGGACCGCTGGCCATGGATCGGGCCCACGCTCGCCGTGGCCACCATCGGCTCGCTCGGCGCGCTCGCGCTGACTCGTGTCGCGGGGCGCGGCGCGCAGGGCGCGATCGTCTCGACGGGCGTGATGATCGCGGCGCTCGGGGGCCACTTCGTCCTCACGCTCTGGCTCTCGCTCATGACGATCGGTTGAGCCAACGCCGCGGGCCGAAGGCCGCCGTGAGGCGACCCGGGCTCGCGCCGACGCGGCGGCTCGTCGGGAGGCGACGGCGCCCGGCGGTGGCGGTCCCCCTCGCGGTCGGCTCACCGCCCCTCGCGATAGGCCATGATGGCGTTCGCGATCGCGTCGGCGAGGCGGCCCTTGTAGTCGTCCGAGGCGAGGCGCCGCTCCTCGACCGCGTTCGACACGTAGCTCACCTCGAAGAGCGCCGCCGGCATGCGCGCGCCGACGAGCACGTAGAAGCCCGCCGGGTGCACGCCCCCGTCGACGACGTCGCCGTATTTGCCCGACAGGGAGGCCACGGCCGAGCGCTGCAGGAGGTTCGCGAACCGCCGCGAGCGCGTCGACTGGTCGGCGAGGCGCATGGTCTGCAGGATGGCCCCGAGCTCCGCGGTCGCCGCGCGGCTCGTGGCGTTCTCGCGCGCGGCGATGCGGTTCGCCACCTCCGACGCCGAGGTGTCGAGCACGTAGGTCTCGATGCCCTTCTTCGCCCGCACCTCCGCGGCGTTGCAGTGGACCGACACGAACAGATCCGCGCCGAACGCGTTGGCCCGCGCGGTGCGCTCTTCCAGGGTGACGAACCGGTCGTCGTCCCGCGTGAGCATCACGCCGAGGCCCTGCTTCGCGAGCACCGGCGCGACCTTGTGGGCGATCGCCAGCGTCACGTCCTTCTCCTGCAGGCCCGTCGGGCCGATCGCGCCCGGGTCGTGGCCGCCGTGCCCTGGGTCGAGCACGACGCGCGCCACCTTGCGTGTGTTGCGGCCGCCAGCGCCGGGCGCGTTCTTCGCGATGTCGATGACCACGCGGTAGGGCTCGACGAGGTGGAAGACCTTGCGATAGCAGGGCCCCGCGAGGTCGAGCAGCACGCGCGATCCGGTGATCGTGGGCTCGGCGCGGAGGGCCGTGGCGATGCCGCCGAGCTTCATCTCCTGCGCGCCTCCCGCGAGCTCCACCCCGTCGAGCTCGACGAAGGTGCGCGGCGCATGCCCGGGGGTCGCGTCGTCGCCGACGCGGTAGCGCGCGGCCTTGTCGAGGTGCACGACGACGCGCGCGCCCTGCTCGCCGGCCCACTGCTCGATCCGCGTGACGCGCGGCGCCACCTGCACCGCCTGCGCGCTCGCCGCGCCCGCGTCGAGGAGCGCGGCGCCCAGCGCGCCCTCGCTGAGCAGCCCCTGGTCGATCGCCTCGAGCACCGACGAGGGCGGCCGGAAGCTGCGCAGAGAGGCGAGCCCTGCGCGGAGCGTCTCGAGGCAGCGAGGCGACGCCGAGCCCTGCCGCGAGAGCCGGTAGAGCTCCCCGTACGTGACCGTGGGGTCGTGGGCGACCTCGCCGGCGAGGTGGGCCGCGCGCACGCTCGCGTCGCACGCCGCGGGCGAGCCGGGATCGCGGGCCGAGAGGCGGAGGGCGTCGATCGCGCGCCTCGCGTCATCCGGCCGCTTGTCGG
>CAZHGG010001136.1:0-2183 GCA_964531755.1 uncultured Polyangiaceae bacterium | reverse complement strand
CGCTTTCGTATTTCAATACCGCTTTGGCTTGCGCGAACAACCCCGCCGCGCGGCCCAAACTTCATACCACCGCCCGCGCCGAGGCCCGCGAGCACGGCGCCGACGACGACGACCGCCGGCCAGCGCCGGTCGGCCTTCGGGACCGCCGTGGCGCTGCGGGCCGTGCCGTAGTCGGACGGGACCGGGCCCATCGCGGAGCCCGTGGGCACCCCGGACATCGCCTCCTCGAGGGCGTCGGCGAGCTCGCGGGCGGACTGGAAGCGGTCGTCCGGGCGCTGCGCGAACGCCTTCGCGAACCACGCGTCGAGCTCCGGGGGCAGCGACGGATCGAGCGCGGACGGGCGCGGCGGAGGGGGCGTGTGGATCGCGACCGCGAGCTCCGCCACGCTGTCGCCTTGAAAGGGGCGCTTGCCCGTGAGCCCCTGGAACAGCACGACCGCGAGCGACCAGAGATCGGCGCGGTGATCGAGCGCCTTGTCGCCGCGGAGCTGCTCGGGGCTCATGAACGGGGGCGAGCCGATCATCATGCCGGTCTGGGTGTGCGCGCCGTCACCGACGCTGCCGAAGCTCGATTTCGCGATGCCAAAGTCAAGAATCTTGACGAAATAATCGCCGTCGCCGGTGCAGAGGAAGATGTTGCCCGGCTTGATGTCGCGGTGGATGACGCCGCTCTCGTGTGCCTTCCCGAGGGCCTTGGCCACCTGGAGGACTACGCTCACGATCTGCTTTCGGTTCAGGCTCCGCGCGCGGATGAACGACCGCAGGTCGGCGCCCTCGAGCAGCTCCATCACGATGTACGGGGAGCCGTCCTCCGCCAGCCCGTGGTCGAGCATCTGGACGACGTGCGGGCTCTTCACCTTGGCGGCCGCGCTCGCCTCGGCCTTGAAGCGGGCTACGGCCTCGGCGTTGTTCGCGAGCTCGGGCGACATGATCTTCACCACCACCTGCGTCTGGAGCGTCAGGTGATCGGCGATCCACACGCTGCCCATCCCGCCCGCCCCGAGGCGCTGCACGATGCGCAGCGAGGGGGTCACGAGCTGACCTACCTCGAGCGCCACGGCGGGACCTCCCAGCGGGCGTGGCGCGTCACGGCGCCGACCGCACGCAGCGTGAGCTCGCTAGCCGGTTGGGCGTCGTGGACACCGCAACGTCCGGGATGCCGGTGCCGAAGCTCAGCACCCAGTACGACGGCGGGTTCGTGGGCGGCGCCGGCTGCGACACGGTCGCGAAGTTCGTGTTCGGGGTGCCGGGGAAGGCGCGCAGATCGATCGCCGGGGCGAACCGGCTGAGGTCTTGGATGGAGACCAACTCGAGCATGGTTGGCACCCGCCACCCGCCGCCGTCGAGGGCGAGGGCCCCGCAAATGCCGAGCGCGTTCGCGACGTCGGCCTCGGCGTTCACCCCGCGCTGCCACTCGAGCTTGGTCTTCGTGTCGAACACGACCGTCCCGCAAGCGCGGAGCACGTAGCGTCCCGGCGGCGCGTCGGCGTGGAGCGGGCTCGAGAGGGTGAGCCCGCCGAGGCACAGCCCGAGCGCGCAGAGCGCGGCGCGGTGCGTCCGTGATGTGGTCCTCGGCACGGGGGAAGGGGGGGAAGGGCGAGCGGAAGGGCGAGAGGGGCGAGAGGTCGCGGGTCGCGTCGGGCTCATCGGACACACCGTACGTGTTGGCACGCGAACGCGGCCTTGGGGCAGTCGCGCTCGGCGGTGTTGAAGTTGCCATCGTCGGCGCTGACGGCCCACGCGCGGTCGGTGCCGCTCACCGTGCTCGTCCAGAAAGGGCCACGCTCGATCGCCCCGCCCGTCTCTGGATCGAGGACCCTCGGGAACGTGACCAGATCCAGTGAAGGGTAGCTGTTGCGGTAGTCGGTCAAGCTTATGAGCTCTCCCCGTGTTGGGACTCGCCAGTCGGAGTACCCGCCGAGGCGCAAGTTCGCGCAATGGCTCCGCGCCTCATCGAAGGTGAATTGCCCCGTGAGCGGGGTGGCCTCGGGGAAGCGCTCCCAAGTGAGCCCCGTGACAGAGTCGTAGGCGATGCCGCCGTCCGCCTCCCCGGCGTCGTACCGCTCGGTACCAAAGCGGATGCTCGAGGGCGGGGGGATCGGGAACTGGATCATGGAGTTGTCGACCCCGGTGGACGAGGCGTCCGCGAAGCCCGGGCACGCGGGGCCCGCGTCGCTCGCGTC
>CAZHGG010001135.1:0-2188 GCA_964531755.1 uncultured Polyangiaceae bacterium | reverse complement strand
CGACCGTGGGCTCGTCGGGCGAGCGCGCCGGCGGGCACGCCGTGAGCAGCGCGCACGCGGCCGCGGCGAGGGCGGGGGAGGTGCGCCAGGCTCGGGCCATGGCGCGCGAACGTACACCAGGAACGGCCGCACACCACCCGGGAACGCGCGGGCGCGCGCGGTCGCCCCGCGCCGCGGGCTCGGCTAGAGTGCGGGCGTGCCGCGCACCTCGAACGAGACGAAGCGCCTCCGCGCGCGGGTCGACCCCGGCGCGCTCCCGTTCCACGTGGTGCTCGTCGAGCCCGAGATCCCGCCGAACACGGGCAGCATCGCGCGGCTGTGCGCGGCCACCGCCTCGCCGCTCCACCTCGTGGGGAAGCTCGGGTTTCGCATCGACGAGCACGCCGTGCGCCGCGCCGGCGTGGACTACTGGCACCTCGTCGATGTGCGTACTCACGCGGATTTTAACGCTTTTCTCGAGGTGTTTCGGGCCGCGTCGCCGGCCGGGGCGCTCCACCTGTTCTCGGGCATGGCCGCCCAGAGCTACACGCGGCGCGCGTTCGCGCGCGGCGACGCGCTCGTGTTCGGCAAGGAGAGCGTCGGCCTCTCCGAGGAGCTGCTCACGGCCTACGCCGACCGCGTCGTGGGCATCCCCACGCTCGGCGCCGTGCGGTCGCTGAACCTCGCGAACGCCACGGGCATCGCCCTCTTCGAGGCGCTGCGGCAGGTGGGCGCGCTCGACGACACCGCGCTCGCGTGAGGCGGCGCGCTCGCGCGAGCGACGCGCCTCACCTCACGCTCACGAGAACGCCGAGATCCCCGTGACGTGCTGGCCGAGCACGAGCGTGTGGATGTCGTGCGTGCCCTCGTACGTGGAGACCGTCTCCAGGTTGCAGAGGTGGCGCATGATCGGGTACTCGAGCGTGATCCCGTTGCCGCCGAGGATGTCCCGGCAGGCGCGCGCGATCTCGAGGGCCGCCCGCACGTTGGTGCGCTTCAGCATGCTCACGTGCTGCGGAGTGAGGCGCTTCTCGGCCTTCAGCCGGCTCGCCTCCAGCACGAGGAGCTGCCCGCTCGTGATTTGCGTGAGCATCTCGGCGAACTTCGCCTGCACGAGCTGGTGGGACGCGATGGGCTTGCCGCCGAACTGCACGCGGTTCTTCGCGTAGTCGAGCGCGGAGTCGAAGCAGGCCTGGGCGGCGCCGAGCACGCCCCAGGCGATGCCGAAGCGCGCGGCGGTGAGCGTCGAGAGTGGCCCCCTCATGCCGCGCACGTTGGGGAGCAGCGCGCTCTTCGGGACGCGGACGTCCTCCAGGATGAGCTCGCTGGTGACGCTCGCCCGGAGGCTCATCTTCCGGTGGATGAGGCGCGCCTCGAAGCCCTTCGTGTCGGTCGGCACGATGAAGCCGCGCACGTCGGCCCCGGCGCCGTCGCTCCCCCGCAGCTTGGCCCACACGATCGCCAGCTGCGCGATGTTGCCGTTCGTGATCCAACGCTTCGTGCCGTTCAGCACGAAGCTGTCGCCGTCGTCGACCGCCGTGGTGACCATGCCGCCAGGGTTCGAGCCCCAGTCGGGCTCGGTGAGGCCGAAGCAGCCGATGAGGCGCCCCTTCGCCATCTCGGGCAGGTAGCGGGTCTTCTGCTCCTCCGAGCCGTAGGTGTGGATCGGGTACATGGCGAGGCTGCCCTGCACGCTCGCGAAGCTGCGCACGCCGGAGTCGCCGCGCTCGAGCTCCTGCATCGCGAGGCCGTAGCCCACCTCCGACAGGCCCGCGCAACCATATCCGTGCAGATTGCACCCAAGCAGGCCGAGCTCGGCGATCTCGGGGATGAGCTCGGTGGGGAACGTGCCCTGCTCGAAGTGCTCGCCGATGGTGGGGAGCACGCGGGCGGCGACGAAGCGGCTCACGCTGTCGCGGACGGCGCGCTCTTCGTCGGTGAAGTGGCGGGAGAGCTCGAAGAAGTCGACCATGCGCGGACTCTTACCACGCCTCTCGGGCGGCGCCGCGGCCTCACGCACGGCCGGGGTGGCCGTCAGCGGACGACGCGGACGGTGGGCACCGCCCCGGTAAACTCCGAGCGCAGGGTGACCTGCTCGCCCGCTCGGGTCGACACGCGCATGCCTTGCGACTCGCCCGTGGCCTCGAACGTGAACCGCACGTCGTGGGGGCCGGGATCGACCGAGAGTCGCGCGGGCGTGCGGCCGCGC
>CAZHGG010001134.1:0-2189 GCA_964531755.1 uncultured Polyangiaceae bacterium | reverse complement strand
CCCGAGGGGGCGACCGCCGCCGCGAGCTGACGGCCGCCGCGCCCGTTGACGCCGGAGGAAGCCCTCCGCGATGATCTCCCCGTGAAGCTCGCCCCGCTCGCCTCGCTCGTCGTCGGAGTCTTCGCCGTGTCCGCGTGCGGCCCGGGCGGCGCCTTGCCGGTCGGGCAGCCGACGGTCGCCTCGGCGATCGCCGACAAGGCGCCGCTCGTGGTCGACTGGCCTGCCGGGCAGCGCACGGACCTCGAGGTGACGGCGCACGACGGCATCGCGATCGTGCAGGTCGAGCCGCGCGCGATCAAGCTGCTCCGCAACTGCCACCTCGCGGGCTCGTACGGCTTCTTGGGCGTCAGCACGAAGGAGCAGGTCATCCGCCTCGAGGACGCGGGCGAGGTCGCGCTGAACCTCCCGCTCCGCGGGCTTGGCCTCGCCGGCGAGCTCGGCGGCGAGCTCGGCACGAGCACCGCGCTGGACGTGGCGCTCGTCACGATCGGGCGACGGCGCACGATCCGCACCTCGGCGCCGCGCAGCGCGCTGAGAGGCAGCGAGTGCGGCGCCGCGACGCACTACATCCGCGGCTTCGACGTCGGCGCCTTCGTGCTCACGACGTCCGAGAAGAGCAGCGCGTCGACCGTGGCGAGCCTCTTCGGCGCGCGCCGCGTACGCGCGCAAGGGCGGCAAGTCCGTCCACGAGACCGACGGCAGCCTCGACGCCTGCAAGGGCGTCCGACCCGGCGACGCCTCACCCCCGAAGGAGTGCAGCGCGGCGCTGCGCCTCGACCTGAAGGCGCTCGACGAGGACGAGGTGGTGGCGGATCCCTCGTGCGGGGGCGGGCTGGTCCGCGCCGAGGGCAAGTGCACCGCCAAGTCCAAGATTTCGCCAAAGGTCGCCTACGAGTGCAGCCCGGGCAATGAGGAGGAGTGCCGCGCGCAATGCGACGCGGGCAGCGCCGCGAGCTGCGCGTCCTACGCCGTGGCGCTGCGCCACTCGCTCAGCAAGGCCCCAGACTTCAAGCTCGTCCACCAAGTCGCGGAGCGCGGCTGCACCGGCGGAGCACCCCGGGCGTGCGTCGCGCTGGGCGAGCTCTCGCAGTACGGCAACGGGCTCCCGGTCGATCGGAAGCGCGCGGCGGAGCTCTACGGGCAGGCGTGCGCAGACGGGGAGCCCCGCGGGTGCCTCCTCGAGGGCGCGCTCTACGATCGGCGGCCGGGGCTGCCCGTCGACTACGCCAAGGCGAGCGGGCTCTACGACCGCGCGTGCCGTGGTGGGCTCGCGGACGGGTGCAACAACCTCGGCGCGCTCGCGCTCGTGGGGCACGGCTCGGCCGCGGCGCCGGAGAAGGCGCGCGCGATCTACGATCGGGCGTGCAACGACGGGTCGGAGGTCGCTTGTGGAAACCTCGGCGACCTCTACGCAGACGGCCTCGGCGGCGCGAAAGATCCCCTCCGCGCCGCCGAGCTGTGGGAGCGCGCGTGCGTGAAGAGCGGCTACCACTGCGTCCGCCTCGGCGACGCGCTGAGCGGCGCGGGAACGCTCCCAAAGGACCCCCTGCGCTCGGTCGGGGCGTACCAGCGCGGCATGAAGCGCCTCTCCTCCGAGTGCACCCTGGGCGTGCCGGAGCGCTGCGACGAGCTCGGCTGGCTGTTCCACGATGGCCGCGCGATCCCGCGGGACGACGCGCAAGCCCTCGTGTTCATCAAGCGAGGCTGCGAGCTCGGCTACCCCGAGTCCTGCAACCACGTCGCGGTGTTCCTCGAGCAGGGCTGGGGCGTCGCGCAGAACAAGGCCGAGGCCGAACGGCAGTTCAAGGCGTCGTGCGACCTCGGGAACCTGCGCGCGTGCGTGAGCTACGCGCTGATGGGGCCGGAGGGCGGGGCTCGCGGGGCCTTCATCCAGCGCGCTTGCGAGGGCGGCGTGCCGGAGGGGTGCTACCACCTGGCCCGCCGCGAGCGCATCGCCACCCCCTCGTCCCAGCCTGCCTCGGACGCCGGGAAGCGCCTCGAGCGCGCGTGCGCGGAGGGGCACGTCCCCGCGTGCGCGTACCTCGGGAGGTGGGGCCGGCGCTCCGTCGACCCCGCCGAGCGAGCGCTTGGCATGGAGCGCCTCGAGGGCGCGTGCGCGAAGGCGGACCTCGCGGCCTGCGCGAGCGTGGCGGAGGCGCTCGTGCTCGCCAAGCGCGACGCCGCGCGCG
>CAZHGG010001133.1:0-2192 GCA_964531755.1 uncultured Polyangiaceae bacterium | reverse complement strand
ACTCGGCGGGCGTCTTGCCGCTCACCGACTTCTCCCAGAGCTTCACGCGGCCGATGCGCTCCTCCTCGGCGCGCACGGCGGCCGCGCGCGCGCCGCCCACCGGCCGCGCCGCGCCGCTCTTCGACGCCGCGCGCGTCGTCGTGGCCGGGGCCTTGGCGGCCTTGGGCGCCTTCTCCCCGGGGGCGCGCGGCCGGTAGTTGTGGTGGGAGCCGCACGTCGAGCACTCGACCCGAACGGGCACGGTCCCGACCATCGCGATGATCCGGTGGTTCAACAACATCTTGCACTTCGTGCAGAAGCTGTCGATCTCACCACCCGTATTGATGGACTTTGTCATTCTTGCGCGCGCACACTAGCACACTTTGGGGGCCTCACGGCTCCACAACGGCGTGGCGCTCCGAATTGCACCGCCGCAGGCTCAGGCCGCGCGGAGGATGCGCTCGACGCCGCGCGCCGTCGTGACGAGGCTCTCCTCCGGCGCGCTCCCGCGCGTGCACAGGAAGACGGCGCCGCCGGCGAGCGGCCGCACGTCGAGCGCCTCGCGGAACGCGAGCATGCGGTCGGAGACGGGCGCCGCCCCCTCCGCGAGGAGGGGAGCGTAGGCGGCCAGCTCCTCGCACACGGCCCACGAGCCCGCCCCCGCGACCACGATCCCCGACTCGTCGGCGAGCACGACCGCGTCGAGGCCGTCGCGCGAGCGCGCTTGGGCGAGCTGGTAGTGGAGGGCGACCAACGGGTCGTGGCTGCGCTGCTTGCGGCGGTCCGGCGTGTTCATGGTGAGCGAAGTTTCCCCGGCCCCGGATCCGGGGCCAAGTATTCGGTCGCGCGGTGGGCGTTGAATCGCGGCCGCGGGCGTGCGAAATGCACGTCAGAAGGTGAGGAGCTCCAGCATGGAAGAGTCGATGCGACACGTGTACGCCGCGCGCCGGGCGCGCTTCGCGCACGCGATGGCCGAGAAGGAGGCCGCGAGCGTGGCGGTCCTCCCCGCCGCGCCGGTCTACATCCGCAACAACGACGTGGAGCACGACTACCGCCAAGACTCCGACGTGCATTTTCTCACCGGGTTCACGGAGCCCGACAGCGTGCTCGTGCTCTCGACGCTCGACGGCGGCGGCGTGAAGACCACGCTCTTCGTGCGGCCGCGGGATCCCGAGCGCGAGCAGTGGGACGGCCCACGCGCGGGCCTGGACGGGGCGCTCTCCACGTTCGGAGCGGACCAGAGCTTCCCCATCGGTGACCTCGCGACCGAGCTGCCCAAGCTCCTCGAGGACCGCGCGCGGCTCTACTACCGGCCCGGACGCGATCGCGCGTTCGACGACAGGATCTTCGCCGCCCTCGATCGGGCACGTGCCCGCGCGAAGTTGGGCCACGGCTACCCGACGGAGATCGTGGATCCCGGCACGATCGTCCACGAAATGCGCTTGCTGAAGGACGAGCCGAGCCTGGGCGCCATGCGGCGCGCCGCCGAGATCACCGCCATCGCGCACGCGAGGGCGATGGCCGCCGCGCGCCCGGGCATGTACGAGTACGAGATCGAGGCGCTGCTCCTCGACACCTTCCGACGCCACGGGTCGGAGCGCCCGGCGTACGGCAGCATCGTCGGGTCGGGCCCCAACGCGACGGTGCTCCACCACCGGTCGAACGACCGGCGCATGGCGGACGGTGACCTCCTTCTGCTCGACGCCGGGTGCGAGTACGCGTACTTCGCCAGCGACGTGACCCGCACGTTCCCGGTCTCGGGGCGCTTCAGCGAGCCGCAGCGCAAGCTCTACGAGCTCGTCCTCGAGGCCCAGCTCGCGGGCATCGCGGCGGCGCGCCCGGGCGGCACGCTGGACGGGGTGCACGCGGCGTGCGTGGAGGTGCTGGCCCGGGGCCTCGTGGAGCTAGGACTGCTCCAGGGACCGCTCGCCGAGGTCCTCGACAAGGCCACCTACAAGCGCTTCTACATGCACAAGACCAGCCACTGGCTCGGGATGGACGTGCACGACGTAGGGCGCTACCACGTCGCCCGCGCCCCGCGCGCGCTCGAGCCCGGCATGGTGCTGACCGTCGAGCCGGGCCTCTACGTAGGCGCCGACGACGCGACGGTCGACGCCCAGTGGCGGGGGATCGGCATCCGCATCGAGGACGACATCCTCGTCACCGCGGACGGGCCCGAGAACCTCACGCGCGCCATCCCGAAGACCGTCGCG
>CAZHGG010001132.1:0-2193 GCA_964531755.1 uncultured Polyangiaceae bacterium | reverse complement strand
CGTACTCGGGGGTCTGCGCGGCCGTCGACATGCCCCTCGACGCCGCGAGCCCGTCCGGCAAGACGGTGAGCGTGCTCCTCAACAAGATCGTGACGTCGCCGAGGCCCACCGCGCAGCTCTGGGTGCTCCAGGGCGGCCCGGGCGGGACGGCCGCGGACATGGCCCCGCTCGCGCGCGACGTGGCGGACCACCTGGACGGCCTCGAGATCTACACGCTCGAGCACCGCGGCGTGGGCGCCTCGAACCGCCTCGGGTGCCCCCTCGCGGAGCGCGCGGCGGCCTCCTCTTCCGACGCGGGCCCCGACGCCGGCCCGCGGAGGGTCGACGAGCTCGCGTGCCTCGACGAGGTGAAGGCCGCCTACGGCGCGGATCTCCAGCACTACACGACGACGAACGCGGCGCGCGACCTCGCGCGCGCCATCGAGCTCACGCGCAGGCCCGGCCTCAAGGTCTACGTGTACGGCGTGTCCTACGGCACCGCCTGGGCGCAGCGCTTCCTGCAGGTCGCGCCCAAGCACGCGGACGCGGTCGTCCTCGACTCCCTGGTCGTGCCGGGACGTCAGTTCCTCTCCATGTTCACGACGCAGGCCGATCCCGTGGGGCGCAAGCTCGCCGAGGTCTGCAAGGCCGACCCGTCGTGCGCAGCGGCGCTCGGCCCGGATCCGTGGGCGACGATCGTCGCCACGAAGCAGAAGCTCGACCGGGGCCACTGCCCGGAGCTCGGGCTCACGCCGAGGGACCGCGAGGCCTTCACGCTGTTCATGCGCGTGCACGCCCTGCAGGCCTACGCGTTCGCGGCGTGGGTGCGCCTCGACCGGTGCGCCCCGGACGATGTGACGGCGCTCCGTCTGCTGCTCTCACGCAAGATCTTCACGAGCCCGAACGAGGGGCTCTCGTCCGATGTCCTCGGGTCGAACATCGCGTTCTCCGAGCTGTGGGAGTCGCCCCCGCCGAGCCAGGAGACGCTGTCCCAGCGCTACGACGACGCGGTGTTCCCGACCGCGCCGCCCTCGGCCGCCCTGCAGGCGGCGTGGCCGAAATACGCTGCAGACGAGCACGTGGGAAAGCTCCCAGACGCCCAGGTCCCCGTCCTCGTCATGAATGGCACCTTCGACACCCAGACACCCATCGAGCTGTCGGAGACGACGAAGGCCCACTACTCGCTGCCGGGCCGGACCTTCGTCACCATCCCGTATGCCAATCACAACGTCATCGCGCAGTCTCCGCTCCCGGCCTCGGGCGACAATCCGCCGGAGCACTGCGGAATGGCGATCATGACCGCCTTCCTGAAGAGCCCCGGGGCGCCGGTCGACACGTCGTGCGTGGCCAAGGTGGTGCCCCCGTCGTTCACGCGTCCGTCGCCGGAGGTCACCTACCTCCTCGGGACCACCGCCCTTTTCTCGGGCGCGCCCGTGCGAGGGCCCGGGGTGCCGCTCGTGCCCGTCACCGTCGCGCGCGCGAGGTCGCTCCCCCGAGCGCCCTTGCAGGGCGCGGTCTGGGCGAGCGGCGAGGCCCGGTGACGCGGACCGTCACGCTGGGCGCGGGCCGCCGCCCGCCGCGAGGCGGAGCGCGCGGGCGGCGCGGCATCGCTTGGCCGACACCTCGATCCCCACCGCGTCGAAGCCCATGGAGTTGGCGACCGCGAGCACGGTCCCGCGGCCGCAGAACGGGTCGACGACCACCCGCGTGTCGGTCTCGTCCGCGAGGAACTGGCACGCGACCTCGCACGCCGTGGTCCCCATCGCGCGGCTCCACGACATGGCGCCGGCGTCCGGCAGGACGTCCGGGCCGGGCAGGCCCCGCGGCGCGCGCGGCTCCGCCGAGAGCGCGATCATCCGCGAGTAGCTCGGGCGGCCGCGCGTCGCCGCGCCCGGTGGCGCGCGGCACACGATCTTGTGCCAGAGCACGCTCGCGCCCTCGTGCTCGGCCGCGCGCATCACGAGGTAGCCCTTGTCGATCCACGCGCCCCGGTAGCGGATGTCGCTCTGGTAGAAGATCGCCACGCCGCCCGCGGGCAGCCAGCGAAGCACGCGCCGCGCGGCGTCGACGAACCACGCCCGCCACGCCTCGAGGGTCGCGCCCGGCAGCTCCGAGACGTCCGGCAACGACGTCACCACGCTCGCGCCCGCGGGGGCGGGGTTCCCCTCGAGCCACGCGAGGGCCTCGGTCTGGTGCACGGCGCGCGTCGGCATC
>CAZHGG010001131.1:0-2195 GCA_964531755.1 uncultured Polyangiaceae bacterium | reverse complement strand
CACAGGCCCAAGGCCCCCGCGAGGCGCACCGCGCGCGCGAGGACGCTCACCGCGCCGGGGGAGGGTAGTCGCTCTCGGGGAGGCCCTTCACGAGCTTGGAGAGCCCGGCGGCCTCGTCGGCGAGCTGGTCGGCGACCGGGCGGGCCCACTCGAGCTCGATCACGCCGCGCGGATCGCGCGCCACGTGGCGCTCCAGCTCGTCGAGGAGGGAGCGGATGAGCGCGAGGCGCGCGCGCAGCCGGGGGACGATGGCGGGATCTCGGCAGCTGGTCGGCGCGTCCGTGCACATGGTGAAGATCCCCCTAGCAAGACCGGAGCCACTTCGAGTGACAGCCCGCGCTCAGTCCTCGGCGGGGCGGTCCGACTCGCGCGCCTCGCGGAGCACCTCGGCGCTGGCCTTCCGGTCCTCCGGGCTCGACCCGAGCGAGCCGCTGGTCACGCCGATCTCGTCGTCGAGGACGCGATCGTGCTCCTCCCGGAGGTGCTCCTCGCGTTCCATCGCGACGCCCGCGATGGCCCCGATCGCCGAGCCGATGGCGCCTCCCGCGATGGCGCCCACGGGCCCGGCGACCGCGCCAACGATCGCGCCGGCGACGGCGCCCGAAAGCACGGCGGCCTCCGACATCGCGTGCGGATGCGGGCTCACGCCCGGGATGGCGTCCTTGGGCTCTTCGGCGGGAGGCGCGGACGGCGGCTTGGAGGGGGGCTTGGTCGTGGCCATGCCTCGAGGATAGCACGCGCCGTGCCGGGGTGCCTCGTGCGCGCGCGGCGGCTCGGGGGCCGGGCCGACCCGCAGCCGTTGCGCCCGCCGCAAATCGTGCGCGTGCCCGCGACGCTAGCCGGGCGGGAGGGGGGGCGGAGGCAGGAGGGGCGGGACGCCAGCCTGGGCGCGGGCTCGGTTCAGCACCCGGAGCACCCGGGGGTGCCCGAGCAGGCGTCGCTTTCCTGGCAGATCGGCGAGGAGGAGGCCTGCGGCGACGGTCAGGAGCCCCTGGCCGGGCACCCCAGGCATCGCCAACACGACCCCGATCCCGATCAGGGCGCCGGCGAGCAGGTTGCGGGCGATCCTCCGCGCGAGCGTCTCGGCGGGGGCGGGCGCCGTGAAATACGTCGGGGGAAGGCGCAGGAGCACGGCGCGGGCGAGCCACACGCTCGCGACGGCAGAGAGCACGAAGAGCGACGCGGCGAGGGCCCAGCGCATGCGGTCGCCTAGCACGGGGTACAGGTTCCAGCGAGCGTCAGCGCGGCTCGATCTCCCGCGCGCCGGAGCCTTCCGTGGTAAGCGCGAGCCGTGAGCGCGTTCGAGCCCGGTGCGACGGTCTTCGACGGGTGGCGCGTCGAGCGGGCCACCCGGGCCGAGCCGCTTTGCGAGTCGTACGTGGCCCACCGCGCCGCGGGCGAGCCGCGCGACGGGCTGCTGCACGTGCTGTGGCTGCGCGTCCGCGACCGCGCGCTCGCGCGCTGGAAGACCGAGATCGTCCGCGTCAACCGCATCGGGCACCCCGCCATCCCTCGGACGCTCGACGGCGGCGCGACGGACGCGGGGCGGGCGGTCGTCGTGACCGAGATGATCGCCGGCGAGTCCCTCGAGGAGCTCCGTCGCGCATGGGATGGCGCGGTGCCGGGCGAGGTGGCGATCGCCCTCGTCGTGGAGCTGCTCGAGGTGCTCGACGCGGCGCACGCGCGCGGCGCGGTCCATGGGGCGCTGCGCCCCGAGAGCGTGTTCGTGGACGAGGCGCGCGCCGGCTCGCGCCTGTGCCTCGTAGACTTCGCGTACGCGCGCCTGCTCGAGGAGAGCCGCCGGCGGCGCGGCGGCGAGGAGAGCGGCGCGTTCGCGGGGTTCACGTCGTATCTCGCGCCCGAGCAGCGCACGGGTCCCTACCTCGCCGACGCGAAGACCGACGTGTTCTCGGCCGCGGCCATCGCCGTCCGGCTGCTTGGCGGCGATCCGATCGCGCTCGCCCGCGCGGAGCTCGCCGCGCGCGCGCGCCGCGACCTCGTGCGCGCGCTCGTCGCGGCCCGTGGCCTCCCCGAGGAGGTGGCGGACGCCCTGCTCACCGGGCTCCAGCCCGCGCGCGTCGACCGCCCAGCGGCAGCCCGCGTCGTCGGCGCGGCGCTGCGCGACGCGATGGCGGAGCGGCTCGTCGTCGCCGAGACGTGGAGCGACGACGAAGAGGGGCTCACGATCGCGACGC
>CAZHGG010001130.1:0-2196 GCA_964531755.1 uncultured Polyangiaceae bacterium | reverse complement strand
ACGACGCCGCGCTCGCGGAGCGCCATCAGCTCGCCGGGCAGGGCGGGGACGCGCACGAGGCGCGCGTGCTCCACCGCGCCGGCCGACGCGCGGAACATGGCCGCGCTGAGCGGCGCCGAGTGGTGCTCGGGCCAGACCACGCACGTGGCCCCGAGGGCGACGGCCGAGCGCACGATGGCCCCGAAATTCTGCGGATCCTCGAGCTCGTCGAGGGCGAGGACGAGCGGCTCGCCCAGGGTGGGCACGTCGGCGGTGGAGGTGAGCACCTCGAGGGCGGGCGCGTACGCGATGGCGCCCTGGTGGCGAGCGCCCTGCGCTCTGTGGTCCAGCTCGCCGCGCGGCTCGCCCGAGACGACGATCCCTTGGTCGGTCGCGAAGCGGCCGAGCGCCTCGAGCGCGGGCGACGGGCTCTCCTCGAGGACGACACGGAGCAGCCGCGCGCCGTGGGCCCGCACCGCCTCGCGCACAGGCTGGAGGCCGCAAATGAGCCGCCCCTCGGGAGGCGGCCCCTCGGGAGGCCGCCGCGGCGGGTAGAACTTCTTCGCGGCGCCCGGCCGCGCGGGGGGTCGCCGGCGGCGGTCGTGCTCGTTCATGCCGCGCTCCCTTCGGTCGTTTGGCATAGGCACGCCGCTCGCCTTCGGCTCGCTTGCGTGTTCACGAGGGGGTCCCGTCGGGGTGGCGCGCGCGCCCGGCTCGCGCCGCGCGCGCGTCGAGCGTCGACGGCGCTAGAGGCAAGAGCAGAGGGGGTCGCCCTGCTGGCACGACGGCACGACCTTGCCGCCGCTGCGGCAGACCACCTTGTGGACGGGGGGAGGCGCGGCCACCGCCCCGCCGCCGCCGCCCCTCAGACCCTGCAAGGCCTTCTGGTTGTTCTTCTTCTGCTCTTCGAGGGCGGCGATGCGCGCCTCGGCGGCCTTCTTGGCCTCACCGGAGAGGTTCGCGAGGTCTGCCGTGAGCTTCTTGCGCTCTTCTTCGTCGGCCCTGGCCTGCGCCTCGAGCTTGTCGAGCTTCGCCTGGAGCTCGGCCGCCTCGGCCGCGTGCTGCTTGTCGGCGAGCGCCTGCTTGTCCGCCTGGCTCTTGAGGGCGAAGCCGCCGCCGATGAGGCCGAGGAGCGCGACCGCGCCCACGCCGACGGCGATGTACGTGATCTTCTTCTTCCCCTGGCTCTCCTTGATGGCGGTGAGCTTCTGCTCGTGCTCCTGCGCCTCCTTTTGGGCGAGGAGGCGGGCCTGGTTCTCGGCGTCCACGCGAGCCTTCTCGACCGCGGCTTGGCGCATCGCCTCGAGGCGGGCCGCCTCTTCGCGGGCGCGCAGCTCTTCGGCGCGCTTCGCCTCTTCCTCGGCGCGGATGCGGTTCTGCTCCGCCTCGAGGGCGCGCCGCTCGGCGTCCAGGCGGGCCTGCTGCTCCGCGTCGGCCTTCTTCTGCTTGTCGTCCTCCTCCTGACGGATGCGGTCCTCCTCCAGGTTCATGAGTTCCTTGAGGGAGAAGAGAACCGAGCTTTCTTTCTGTTCCGCCATTTGGGAGTCTCGCGAGGGTAGAGGGTGCGGCCGTGGCCTCGGCGTGCCGAGGGGGGTCCGATTCAGAGTCAGAGGTCAGAGCGAGGTGAGAGACGGGGGGCGCCGCCCCAAGCAGGTGCATGATACCTGCTCGCGCGGGCAGCCGGACGAAAAACTAGCGAAGGTCCAACGATTGAGCAACCGGGAGGCAGCCGGAGAGAGCCTCCTCGTTAAACCGCGGAGGCCGGCCGAGCTTGGCTTCCCCCGGTCGGCGCTGGCTCAGGCGAGCACGAGGAGCACCGCGTCTTCGGAGACCGCTTGGCCCTCGGCGCAGTGGATCGCCTCGACCTTGCCGCTGACGGGGGCCTCGACGGGCATCTCCATCTTCATCGACTCGAGGATCACGCAGGTGTCGCCTTCGCTGACCTCGTCGCCGACCTTGACTTCGATCTTCCAGACGGTGCCCGTGATGTGCGCGGTGACAGGGGTTGGCATCGGCTCGGACCCTACAGCGAAACGCTCGGGAGCGTAAGCGGGTTCCGCGGGAAAGGGGGAGGCGGGCGGCGCCGGCTTGCGCGCGCTAGCCGTCGGCAGCGGCGTCCGAGCCCGCGTCGGCCGCGTCGGGCGTGGAGGTGTCGGGCGTCGCGTCCGGCGCGGAGGTGTCGGGCGTCGCGTCCGGCGCGGAGGTGTCGGGCGTCGC
>CAZHGG010001129.1:0-2200 GCA_964531755.1 uncultured Polyangiaceae bacterium | reverse complement strand
GCCGGGGGCACCGCCTGCGCGGCGGCGACGCGCACCACGGCGGTCGTCGCGAGCACCAGCGCGAAGGCCGCGCGCCGGGGAGACAGAGGTGAAGACGCGATGGGCGCGGAGGCAGGTCGTGGCATCGGGACACCTTGAGAGGGGCTCGTCGGGCGCCCCGTGGCTGCGTGGTCGGCGCGAACTTAGGACGGCGTGCCTCCATTTCAAGCCCCGCGTCGGAATTATTGACCCGCCGGTCATTCTTTCCGGCTGGGCGCGGGCTCCCTCCCCGCTCTTCCCTTCCCCGCGGGAGCCGGTACCCTGTCCGGCGAGCCGTGAGAGTCGAACCCTACGAGACCGTGCGCCTCCGGCTGCGCGAGGCCGCCCGCGTGAGCCCAAGCGGGGCCGTCGCCTTCGACGGCGATGGCACGCTCTGGGCCGGCGACGTGGGCGAAGACTTCCTGGAGGCGCTCCTCGTGGAGGACGCGTTCACGGAGGAGGCGGCCGAGCTCTTCCGGGGCGACGCGGCGCGCTTCGGTGTCCCGGCGCGTGAGGGCGCGAGGGCGCAGCTCGCGGCCATCTTCGAGGCGTACGGGCACGGGCGTTTCCCGGAGGACCGCATCTGCGAGCTCATCGCCCTCGCCGTCGCCGGGCGGCCGACCGCCGAGGTCGACGCGCTCTCTGCCCGCCTCGTGGCGGACCGCGGCCTCTCGGCGCGGCTCCACGGCGAGAGCGTGGCCCTCCTCGACGAGGCGCGCGCGCTCGGCCTCGAGGCCTTCCTCGTGAGCGCCTCCCCTCGCCCCATCGTCGTCGCCGGGGCGCGCCTCGTGGGGGTCGACCCCGAGCACGTCCTCGCCGCGACCGCGCACGCCGCAGGCGGCCTGTCGACGAGCGCGATCGACGCCCCCATCCCCTACGGGCCCGGCAAGGTGCTCCGCCTGCGCGCGGCCATCGGGGAGCGCCCCCTCGTGCTCGCCGCGGGAGACAACGTCTTCGACCTGGCGATGCTCGCCGAGGCGGCGGTGCCCGTCGCGATCCGGCCGAAGCAGCGCCTCCTCGTGCGTGCCGCCGAGCTCCCCCGCCTCGTGGCCGTCGAGCCGGCGGCGTAGCCCCGGCGGCGGCGCAGACCACGCAATCGTTGCCGTTTACAGGCCGCGATGCGGACAGTAGAACGCCTACGCCACGCCCACCCTCGCCCCGGAGCGCACGCGCATGAATTTCGAGCTGACCGAAGAGCAGAAGATGATCCGCGACACCGCGCGGGACTTCGCGGCGCGCGAGATCGCGCCCAAGGCCTCCGAGATCGACAAGGCCTCGCGCTGGCCCGACGAGATCGTCAAGCGCCTCGCGGAGCTCGGCTTCCTCGGCATGATGGTCCCGGAGGAGCACGGCGGCGGCGGGCTCGACGCGCTCTCGTACGTGCTCGCGATGGAGGAGATCAGCGCGGCGTGCGCCTCCTCGGGCGTCATCATGAGCGTGAACAACTCGCTCTTCTGCGATCCGGTCACGAAGTACGGTACTCCCGCGCAGAAGGCCGAAATCCTCGCGCCGGTCGCGCGGGGCGAGAAGCTCGGGTGCTTCGGCCTCACCGAGCCGATGAGCGGCTCCGACGCACACACGATGGTCACCTTCGCCGAGCGCCAGGGTGACTCGTGGGTCATCAATGGCGCGAAGAACTGGATCACGAACGGCCCGCAGGCCGACTACATCGTGCTCTTCGCGGTGACCGATCGCGGCGATCCGCAGGCCGCGAAGCCCAAGGTGCGGCACACCGCGTTCCTCATCCCGGCGGGCACCCCGGGCTTCACCAAGAACGCGCGGGACCACAAGCTCGGCATCCACGGGGCGCACTCGTGCACCGTGTTCTTCGAGAACTGCCGCGTGCCCGACGCGGCGGTGCTCGGCCCGGTGGGCGACGGGTTCAAGGTGGCGATGGCCACGCTCGACGGCGGCCGCATCGGCATCGCCGCGCAGGCGCTGGGTATCGGACGCGCCGCCTATGAAGACGCCGGGCGCTATGCACTTGAGCGCAAGACCTTCGGTCAGCCCATCGCCAACCACCAGTCGATCCAGTGGAAGCTGGCCGACATGGCGACCGAGATCGACGCCGCGCGCCTGCTGACCCTGCGCGCCGCGACGCTGAAAGACCGCGGGGTCCGCCACAGCAAAGAGTCGGCGATGGCCAAGCTGTTCGCGTCGGAAGCGGCCAACCGCGCCGCCC
>CAZHGG010001128.1:0-2204 GCA_964531755.1 uncultured Polyangiaceae bacterium | reverse complement strand
GGCGCGGCCGCCGCCGCCCGCGCCTGGCAAGCCTGGCTCCTCGAGCGCCGCCCACGGCGCTCCGAGGCCGCCGTCCATTCCGGCGCCGCCTCCGCGACTGTGAGCGCGCGCGCGCCGCGCAAGGCCTGCGAGCGACAGGCTGCGCGTGTCTCCCCCGCTCGCACCCCGTCAGTAAGGCTTCTTGCCGACGAAGTTGCCCGGCGGGCTGTAGTTGCAGACCCACAGCTCCCACGAGCCTCTGCCCGGGAATGGGCTGTTGGTGGTGCACGCCTTCACCGCGCACCCGACGTGCGTCGTGTCGGCCCACACGAGCTGCGTGTAGTGTCCACACATTCCGTTGCAGCTCCCTGAGGCGTAGTCGTAGCTCGCGGCCTCGCTCGCCCAGCTCTTGACGACCTCCGCGATGGGGGTCGAGGCGGTGGCCGCATAGAGGTTCTCCCCGCGCGCGCCCCGGTCGGGGTTGTGCGTGAAGGCGCACTTCTCCGCGTAGGCGCGCGCGACCTGGGCGTCACCGTCGGACCAGGAGAGCGGCCGGAGCGGGGTCGCCGGTGCGGGCGTCGCGCCCGCTCGCGCCTGGTTGTGCGCGGAGAGCACCCCGGTGAGCCGAGGATCCTCGGGCTCGGCCGGGGTGGTCGCCTCCGCCGCGGGCGAGCCGGTGGGGCCGGTCGTCGACGCGCCGCACCCGAGCGCGCACGCCAGCGAGAGCGCTACCGCGGTGCGCGCGCCGCCGCCGAGCCACACCGAGGGCCGAGCTCGTTCTGCCATGGTCTATCGGAGAGTAGTCGAACGCGCGGCGCTTCGCTCGCTCGGCGTGGCCGAGCGCGCGTGGCGCTCACGGGATACCGCTCACCTGCGTGGCGACGAGGCGCCGCGTGCTCGTGCCGTCTCCGACCTGCCCGGAGCCGTTGTCGCCCCAGCACCTCACCGTGCCGTCCGCGAGCGCGGCGCAGGTGTGAAAGACGTTCGACTGGCCCGCGGCGAGCGCCACGGCCGGCGCTCCGAGGCCGCTCACGGACACCGGCGCGAGCTGCTGGGTCGCCGTGCCGTCGCCGAGCGAGCCGAAGGTGTTTCCTCCCCAGCACTTGAGGGCGCCGTCGCTGAGCCGCGCGCAGGTGTGCGACACGCCCGCCGACACGGCCCGCGGCGTGCCGCCGAGCCCGACGAGCGCGACCGCGGACGTCCGCTGGGCGCGCGTGCCGTCGCCGAGCTCGCCGCTGTTGTTCCAGCCCCAACACTGCACGCTGTCGTCCGCGAGGAGCGCGCACGTGTGGCTCCCCCCCGACGAGAGCGCGACCACCGCGCCGGCGAGGCCGCTCACCGCGACCGGCGTGTTTCGCTGCGTGGTCGTCGCGTCGCCGAGCTGACCGCGGTTGTTGCCGCCCCAGCACTTCACCGTGGCGTCGTCGAGCAGGGCGCACGAGAAGCCGTCGCCCGCGGACACCGCGATCGCCGCGCCGCCGAGGCCCACCACCGAGACCGGGCTCGTCCGGAGGGTGGTCGTGTTGTCGCCGAGCTGCCCGGTCGCGTTCTGCCCCCAGCACTTCACCGCTCCGCCCGTGAGGGCCGCGCACGTGTGGATGGCCCCGGCCGCGACCGAGAGCGCGGTCGCTCCCAGGTTCACCGTGACCGGCGAGCGGCGCGCGTCGACGGTGCCGTCACCGATCTCCCCGTAGCTGTTCAGGCCCCAACATTTCACGCTCCCGTCGACGAAGCGCGCGCACGTGTGCGACGTGGCGGTGAGCGCGGCGACCGGGCCGCCGAGCGCGAGGACGGGCACCGGCGTGGCGCGGTTCGTCGTGGTGCTGTCCCCGAGCTGTCCGAACGAGTTCGAGCCCCAGCACTTCGCGCTGCCGTCGCTCAGCACCACGCACGAGTGGGAGAGCCCGGCCGCCACGTCGACCGCCGTGGGCGGAGGATCGACGCACAGATACGCCGTCGCGGCGCTGCTGATCTGCGGAGGCGCGCACGCCGCGCAGTCGGCGAACAGCGAGCCTGTCCCGGCCGTCGAGAGGTTGTCGCCGCACGGCGTGCACGTCGCGCTCCCGGGAGGGTCGTGGTACGTGCCCTGCGCGCACGGTGGGACCGCGCACACGCCCGCGAGGCACGCGTTCGGCGCGGCGCAGTCGCCCTCCGCGCCGCAGGCCTCGCCGAGGTTGCACAGCCGCGCCCCCGCGGCACCGCACGGCACCGCGGCGTCCGCGGCG
>CAZHGG010001127.1:0-2206 GCA_964531755.1 uncultured Polyangiaceae bacterium | reverse complement strand
GACGGCGCCGTCGATCCCGTGTTCGTCGCGGGCGAGGGCGGCCCGCGCGCGACCGTGGCGCTCTACGTCGAGCGCGGGGGCTGCGGGCGGTACCTCGGCGCCGTGCACGCGAACGACCTCGCGACCGTGCGGATACGCGGCCGCGACAAGGCCGGATGGGCGATCGTGCACGGCTCCATGCCGTTCACCTTCGACGAGCTCGAAGAGAAGGCGGTCTACGACGGGACGCGGTACGTGACGTATTCGCGCCGCCGGGACTATCCGCCCGCCGCGGCAGGCCAGAAGCGCGTGATCTCGGCCTGGTCCGCGTGGAGCCTGGACGAGCCAGGCGACTGAGGCGTCGCGCACGCCTCGGCCAGCGCCCGGAGCGCGCGACCCACGCCTCACGCGCTGCTCACGACCTCGCCAGCGGCCCGCACGCCGTAGAAGTAGTAGCCGCGCCCCAGAACCCCGATCGGGAAGGTGCCGTAGGTCCACGTGAACGCGTCGCCGAGCGGGGCCACCATCGCGCGGAGCTCCGCCTCGGTGTACACGCGCAGGGTGCTCACGAGGCCGTCCCACACCGACGCGCCCAGCGCGATCGGCGTCGCCCAGGTGAGCCAGGCCTTGGCGAGCCTCCTCCGGGGCGCGAGCGCGGGGTTCGCGTAGAGCGAGACGAGGCCCGGCGCCGCGAAGGCCGCGAACAGGAGCGGGCTGCGCTCGAACCCCTCGGCCACGAACACGCCCGAGGAGCGCTCGCACGCGCCCCGCAAGATGGCGCCGGCGAGGTCGGGGCGGAAATGGTGGAGCGCGTTGATGATCACGCGCGCACGCCCCGCGCCGAGCGCCTCGGGGATGCGCGTCGCGTCGACCGGCGCCGCTTCGTACTCGACCACGCCCGGGTGCTCGGCGGCGAGGCGCGCCCACGCGTCCGGGTGCGGGTGAAGGTCGGTGAGCAGGAAGCGCGGCACGGGGCGCCCCTGGCGCGCGAGCTCCCGCGCGAGGATGGCCGCGGGGCCGCCCGCCCCCGAGCACAGATCGAGCACCGCCTCCGCGCCCGTGCGCGCGAGGAACTCGGCGAACGGCGCGGTCAGGCCTCGGAGCATGCGGCCCCAATCGAGCGCGCGGCTCAGCGCCTCGACGATCGACTCGCGGAGTGCGGGCGGCGCCCACGGGCTGTCGTTGAACTCGAAGAGGTGAGCGCGGGGAGGAGCCATGGGCGCGAGGCTACCTCGGATCGGCGCCCTCGCGCGCCGCCTCACCGGTCGCGGTCGACCTCGCGGGCCAGATCGGGCGCGGGAGCCGTGAGCGACACGACCTTGCGTGCGCCCACCTCGCCGGCCATGGCCCCCCAGCAGAGGAGCTCGTGAGGGCGCCCGCGGCGGCGCACGCAGGTGGAGCCGCACCCCGAGCACGGCTCCCCCCCACCCACACGCACCTCCTCGACGTCGGCGACGTCAGGCACGGGCCTCGCGGGCGAGTCGAGGTCGGTCTCAGCGCGGAGGTCGCGCGGCACGCCGAGCTGGCCGGACAGGTTCGCGCCCCAGCACGCGATCGTGCCGTCGTCGCGGCGCGCGCACGCGTGGTACTCGCCGACCGCGAGCTGCGTGACCCGGCCAAGCCCCGCCTTCTTGCGAGGGCGACCTTGGGGCTTGCCCACCGAGCCCTCGCCTCCCCAGCAGGTGACCTCGAAGCCGGCGCGCGCGCAGACGAGGCCGCGCCCCACCGACACCTCTTCGACCCGCGCGACGCCTTTGACGGGGACGGCCGAGGCGCTGTCTCGCCCGGTGCCGTCGCCGAGCTCGCCGAAGCTGTTGGAGCCCCAGCACGCGAGGGCGCCGTCGAGCCCGATCGCGCAGCTCGAGGCCGGCCCGCCGCCGACGCCGCGCGCCGGCGCGACCCCCTCCGCGGGGAGCAGCACCCCGTCGTCGTCGAGGCACCCGATCGCGCCGCTCGCGCGCCGCGCGCACCGGCCCGACAGCTCGACGACGTCGGAGGCCCCCGCGAGCGCCCGGGCCGGGCCGAGGTCCGCGAAGCAGGACACGCCCCCGCCGCGGCGGAGAGCGCACCACCGGGCATCGTCTCCCGAGACCGAGAGCGCATCGTCAAGGTTCTTGACGAACCGGGCCTCTTCGGGGGGCGGGTGGCGCAGGTCCCCGAGCAGCGGTGAGGCGCCCCAACACACGACGCGGCCGTCGGCGCGGACGGCGCACCCCCTGCCGTGCCC
>CAZHGG010001126.1:0-2208 GCA_964531755.1 uncultured Polyangiaceae bacterium | reverse complement strand
GCGGTGCGCACGCGGCGGGCACCACCGCCGGGCCCGGCGGGCGCGGCGAGCGAGTCGGTCGTGGTCCAGTCCACCCCGCCCGCGGCGACGTCCGCGGTCGTGTCGGCGCCGGCCGTCGACGCAGGGCCGCGCACCGTGCAGCTCCGCGTCCTTGCCCCCGCCGACGCCCGTGTGGAGGTCGACGGGAGGCCGGTCGCCGTCGTCGCTGGGAGCGTCGCGCTCCGCGGCGAGCTCGGCAGCGCGCACCCTGTCCGCATCACGCTCGGAGCGCGCGAGCTCCGGGCGGAGGTGGCCATCGCCGAGATCGGCGCGGTGCCCGATCGTCTCGAGCTCACGCTGCCGAAGTCCGGCGGGCCGCGTGCACCCGCGCCGCCCGCGCCGCCGGTGGTCGCGTCCAGCGCGCCCCCGGCGATCCCCACCATCAAGCCGAACTTCTAGCGCGGCCCACGCCTTAGAAGGCGTAGCGAGCCCCGAGGCCGGGGCTGACGAACATCATGAACGAGCCCGCCATCGAGCTCTTGCGGAACGAGCCGAAGCCGTCACCTTGGCCGAGCAGGTCGCGCGTGGTCAGGATCTTCGCGTCGTCCGACCAGATCGGCTGCTTCAGCGCGGCCATGAGGAGCACCTCCGCGCCGAAGCTCACCTCGAGCCGCTCACCGAACCTGCGCGCGAGGCGGACCTCGGGCGCGAAGTAGAGGTACGCCGCGCTGACGCTCGACTGGACGCTCACGTCATAGAGGTCGCGCTTGGAGCTGTTCCTGAACGAGCCCGTGCGGGTGTCGGCCATCGTCCCGAGCAGCGCGCCCGCGCCCAGGCGGAAGAGCAGCGGCCACGTCTCGCCGCGGTGGTACTGCACCGAGAGACCCACGCTGAGCGCCGAGAGTCGCAGCGCGTCGTTGGCCGTCCCGGCGTTGGGGAGGAGGTTCGGCGACGCCTCGAAGCCGGTCGGCAGCACCGACTCGGCGCGGCCGTGGAGTGACGTTGCCGCGAGGAGGTAGCCGAGGTCGACGCCGAAGCCGAGCCCGGACGCGCCCTGGTAGGCGCCGTGGAGCACGCCGCGCACGCCGAGCGGCAGCGACGCCGAGCACGCGCCCGTGCAGGAGCCGAGCACGTCGCCTCCGAACACGGCGCCCAAAGGGAGCGCCCCGTCCACCTCGACCGCGAAGATCGCCGCGCTGCCCGTAGGCGCGGGGACGGGCGCGAGCACCGCCGTGACGGTCTCGTCCGCGCCGGGCGCGAGCCGGAGCTCGCGGTTGAAGTCTACGTGTCCGCTCGCCCTCACGGCGACGGTGTGTACACCCGCGCGCAGGCGCCCCTGCCAGGCGCCGCGCCCGAGCGGGACCCCGTCGAGGGAGACGCTCGCGTTCGCGGGGCTCGGGGACACGCGGAGCGCGGACTCGAGGCGCTCGGCGAGGAGGCTCAGCGAGGTGGTCTGGTCGAGGCGCACCGACGCGAGCACGGGTTGGGTGCCGAGCGGCGGCTCCCCGCGGAGCGACACGGTGTGCTCCCCCGGGGCGATCACGCCGTCCCAGGGCGTCTTCCCGACGGCCGCGCCGTCGAGCACCACCTCGACGGCGCGCCCGGACTGCTCGGCGACGTGGAGGCGCCCCCCGGCGGTCAGCGCGACGAGGCGCACGTCGACCACGGCGGTCTGCCCACCGGCCACGTCGACGCGGGCCTCGAACGGGAGGAACCCCTCGGCGACGACCCGCACCGTGTGCGAGCCCGCGCCCACGCGGACCGCGGCCTCGATGGGGAGCGCCCCGCGCTCCCGCGCGTCGACGAGGATACGGGCGCCCGCCGCGCCGCCGCGCAGGGCGATCGCGCCGACCGAGCCGCGGAGCTGCGCGACCTCGCGCTCCGCCGTCTGCCGGTCCTCGGCGGGAAGATCGGGGAACTCGCGGAGGAGCGCCTCGTACATGTCGAGCGCCTCGTCGAAGCGCCCGAGCTGGCGCAGGCAGATCGCGGCGTTGTAGGTGTTCTTCGCGGTCTTGACGATGGCGCGGGACCGCGCGAACTCGGCGCTCGCCGCGTCCCACTCGCTCCGCGTGGCGTGCTCGACGCCGCGGCGGAAGTGCTCCTTGGCCTCCGCGAGCCGCGCGTCCTCGGGCGGCGCCGAGGGCGCGGGCGTCGCGCCCGTCGCGGCGCCCGCGGGGCGCGCGAAGAGCACGCTGGCCGCGAGCAAGAGCGGAAAGAACAGCGGAGGCG
>CAZHGG010001125.1:0-2209 GCA_964531755.1 uncultured Polyangiaceae bacterium | reverse complement strand
GGAATGCGCGAAGCTCGGACATCGATCAATGGCCTCTTCGCGCGAGGCCGGTCCGCCCCGCGATCGCGGCCCTCGCCGCGACGGCCCGCCGCGCGGCGGCGGTCGTGGCGGCCCGCGCGGCCGCTGACCTTCTTCGCGACGCGACGCGAGCGGCGAGCCTCCCTCAGGTGGCTCGCCGCTTCGCTTTTCTTGTCGCGCGTCGGGCGCGGCCGGCGCGACGCTAGCGCGCGACCAGCCTGAAGCGGACCGTGAGGGGGGAGCCGCTAGGCGTGGCGGGGCACGACACGGAGCGCACGGCACCGTCGAACATCGAGGCGTCGAGCCGGATGGCGCAGCCGCCGACGAAGTCGTCGAAGTCGTAGTCGTCGTCCCACACCTCGACCGAGAACGAGTTCAGCAGCTCGCGCGCCGGCACCGCCGTGAGCACCGGCACGGTCCACTGCGGGCTCGTGGTGTCGGAGATCGTGGCGGTGGTGCCCGAGTGCGACGTCGTGCCCAGCGACGAGTACGCCTTCGCGTACGGATCGGGCAGGTTCTCGTAGAAGTCCCACGCGCCGCCCGACTTGCTGCGGAGCGGCAAGGACGCCGAGGTGACCGTCACGTCAAACAGCGCCGTCGGGTCCAGGGCGCACGTCCCCTGGGCGGTGCCCGAGCATGTGCGCCCCTTGCCGCAGTCGACGCACGCGTTGCCTGCCTTGCCGCACGCGGTGGCGCTGCCGCCGCCGAGGCACGTCGAGCCGGAGCAGCAGCCCGCGCAGGTGGCCTTGCACGACGTGTCGACGCAGGTCTGCTCGGCGCACACGAACGCGGCGCCGCACTTCTGGCACGACGCGCCGGCGCGCCCGCAGGCCTCCTTCGCGAAGCCTTCGACGCAGACGTTGTTCTCGCAGCACCCGGTGCAGTTGTCGGGCCCGCACGGCGCCTTGCACGCGCTCGCCTCACACGTCGAGGTGCCCGAGCACGTCTCGCACGCGGCGCCGCGCGTCCCGCACGCGTCCTTCGCGTCCCCCACGAGGCACAGGTCGTCGCGGCAGCAGCCCGCGCAGTTCTTCGCCGTGCACGTGACCACGATGGCGCCGCCGTCTGGCGCGCGGCGCTCGCCCTCTTCCGCCTTCAGGCCCCGCACCAGGCACTCGGCAGCGGGCGCGCCGACGGCCTCCGTGAGGCCCTTCTTGACGGACTCGAGGCTGCACGGGGGGAAGCCCAGCTGGCAGCCCTCGTCCGCGGCGCAGTCCGCCGCGATCGCGCCAGTGACCGCGTCGGAGAACGGCAAGAGCTGGGTGCCCGGGCCGCCGGCCGCGCTGGGCCTCGGCGCCTCGAAGAACTTGGGCTCGCAGTCGGCCTGGCCCTTCGCGCACGTCTTGCAGTACGCGGCGCGGATGGCGACCTGTCCCTGCGTGGGCGCGAGGCCGGACAGGGCCTTGGAGAGGCACACGCTCGAGCAGGCGCCCGACAGGAAACAGTCCGTAGCCGTCGTCAGCCCCTCGGGGTGGAGGGCCTTCGCGAGCCGGCCGCACTCCGCGCGGAGAACGCCTTCGCACCCTTCCCCACATTTTTGCGCGGTGGACGCCATGGCCTCGCACAGGCGCTCCTCGGGCGAGACGGTGGGGGGGGGCGCCTCGGCGCTGCACGCAAGCACCGCGAGCACCAAGACGGCGCCGACGAGCGGCGCCGCGAGCGCGCCGGAGGAGAGGGAGCGAGCCATGCCCTCAAAGCGTAGTCCACATCGCGGCCGTACGCCGGTTTGTGACGCTTCGCGCTCGCCTCGCTAGGGGCTGGCGGTCTGCGGCACCTTGAACGAGTACATGAGGCGCTGGCTGCCGCCGGAGAACGGGCCCATGTCCGCGCTCATGAGCTTGCCGACCACGCAGTCGCCCGTGGGATCGCCCTTGTAGGGGCTCCCGACCGCCACCTCCGTCGGGCGACCCTCGGGGCCAAAGGTGACGACCGCGTCGCCGCTCCCCCAGAGGCCCTTCGGCGTGTGGCAGGCGCCGAGCTCCGCCGCGCGAAGGTCGAGGGCGCGACGCGCGTTGTTGAGGCGAAACGGCGCAGGCGGCCGCGACGACAGCGGAGCCGCGGAGACCGTGGACGCGGGCGAGGTGGCCGAGGCGGAGGCCGAGGCGGAGGCCGAGGCGGAGGCCGAGGGCGGCGTCGCCGGCTGCGGGGCGCTCACCACCGCGGCGACGGTCGTGTTGGGGGGCGGCGGAGG
>CAZHGG010001124.1:0-2210 GCA_964531755.1 uncultured Polyangiaceae bacterium | reverse complement strand
ACACGCCAGGCGCGCCGCGATCGCACGACCGGTGGCAGACCTTCGAGGGCGGGACGGCGACGGAGCGCGCGCTGCGCGGCGCGTTCGTGCGACGGCTCGCCGAGGACGCGTACGAAAAGGCGCGCCGCAAGGCCCACGGGCGGGTGCCGGCCGGGCTGCTGCGCGCGCTCGCCGAGTCCCTCGAGCGCGGGGCGGCCCTCGACTGGCGCGTCGCCCTCCGGCGCTTCCGCGCGACGTCCGAGCTCACGACCCGCGTCTCCACGATCCACCGGCCTTCGAAGCGCTACGGCACGGTGCCCGGGGCGAAGTCGCGCCGACGCTGCCGGCTGGTCGCCGTCGTCGACACGTCGGGGAGCGTCACCGACGAGGAGCTCGCGTCGTTCGGCCACGAGCTGCGGCACCTGGCGCGCGCGGGCGCCGATCTCCGGGTGATCGCCTGCGACTCCGTGGTGCACTCCGACGAGCCGTTCCGCGGCGGTCTCACACACCTCGCGGGCGGCGGGGGCACCTCGCTCGACGCGGGCCTCCGCGCGGCCGACGCGCACGGGCCAGACGGCATCGTGTACCTCACCGACGGGCTCGTGGCCCAGGTGAACGTCCGCCCTCGCGCTCCGGTGCTGTGGCTCCTCACGCCGGGCGGGCTCGACCCCTCGGCGCCGGCGACCGCGCTCCTCCTCCGCGGGCGCCGCGCGCGGCTGCGCTGAGGGGCCGCGTGCGCGCCAGGGCTTCTCGGCGCCGCGCCGAGCGTCTAGAACGGGCGCGTGCTCTCGGCGCGCAAGCTGGCCTCCCTCGTGCGCGCGCTGGTCGCCCTCGCCCTCGTCGTCGGCGCAGCGTCGGCGATCGCGTGGCCCCGGGAGGACTTCGACCTCATGGCCTACGTCGGGGTCGTGCACCGCTACGACGCGCGCACCGACGGCGAGGCCCGCGCGCGCACCCTCGCGGATCTCGAGCGCCACCTCACCCCCGAGCGCTACGCGTGGATGGTGGGCCGCGACTACCCCGACAGCTACGCGCGCGCCATGGCCAGCGACGACCGCTCGTTTGGGCAGCAGCTCGGCTGGTTCCGGGGCAGGCCGCTCTTCACGCGCGCCGCGTGGGCGCTCGCGAGGTGCGGGCTCCCGGTGCCGCGCGCGCTCCACGCCGTCGCGTGGCTCTCGAGCCTCGCGCTGGCCGCGCTCTTCTTCGTCGCCACCGCCGGGGTCTCGCGCGCCTGGCTGCGCCTCGCGGCCTTCGGGCTCATCGCGGGCGTGCTCCACCTGTCCGACCTCGCCGCCTCGCCCCTGGCCGATCCGCTCTCGGCGCTCCTCGTCGTGGGCGGCACGCTCCTCGCGCTCCAGGCAGGGCGGCCGCGCCTCGGCCTCGGGGTGCTCGTGCTCGCCGTCTTCGCGCGCACCGACAACGCGATGTACGTGGCGTCGCTCGCCGCGTTCGCATGTATTCTGCATAAATTCCCGACCGATCACGCGCGGGGGCCGCGTCCGCTCGAGGCGCTCGCGGCCGCGGCCGTCGCGTTCGGGCTGCGTGCCTGGCTCGAGCGCGACAGCTACGGGTGGTGGGCCCTCGTGCATTTCCGGCGCGTGAGGTTCGAGCCCTATCCCGCCGAGGTGCACGCGCCGTTCTCGCTCGCGACCTACCTCGGCGTGGTCCGCGCGTGGGCGCTGGAGGTCTACACGTGCGAGGTGCTCGCGCTCGTTGGGCTCGCGTGGCTCGTCCTCGGCGCCCGCGGGGAGCTCCGCCGCCAGCCGCGCGTGGCCTACGGGGCGCTCATGGTGCCGCTCTCGCTGGCCCGCTTCATCGCGTTCCCCGACTGGGACTCGCGGTTCTTCCTCGCGCCGCTCGGCCTCTTCTTCGTGGGCCTCGCGTACGCGCTCGACGCGTGGCTCACCGCGCGCGCCTCGCGGGCGCCCCGCGCCAAGGCGGAACCGAGCTCCGTCGATCCTGAGTCGTCCAGCGTCGATGTGCACGCGGCGCGGTCATCGAGCCCACGACGCTCGTGAAAGCCGCGGGCGGGAGCCGAGGGATTTCAGGCTCGATTCAAGCGAGCGCCGCCTTAGAATGTCGCCATGGCCGATGTCCCCGCGGACGACACCCAGCGGCTCTCCGGCCGGATGCTCGCGCGCCTCGCTCGGCTCTCGGCGGCCGAGCGCGCCGAGCTCGACGAGCTCGTGGCGCGCGAGCGGGCCGACGTCCCCGCGCCCGTCCCCGCGCCG
>CAZHGG010001123.1:0-2216 GCA_964531755.1 uncultured Polyangiaceae bacterium | reverse complement strand
GCTCTTCGCCGCCGCGCTCTCCTGCGCCGCACGCAGCCGCGCGAGCTTCTCCGTCGCGCGCTCGATGGCCGCCGCGTCGCCCACCTCGAGCGCCCGCGCGAGCTTGCCTTCCTGCGCCGTCGCCGCCACGCCTGCGCGCTCCACCGCGAGCGCCGCCTTGTTCGCCGCCGCCTCGGCTACCGCGTAGCTCGACTCAGCCGCCGCCACCGCCGAGGCCGCCGCCGACGATGCCGCCGACGCCCGGTCCAGCGCAGCCGCGAGCGCATCGACCGACACGGCACCGGCGGCGGCGCTCGCGCCGTCCACCGGGATGTCGATTACGAAGCTCGTTCCGTCCGCCACGGGTCACCTCTGGTTCAGCCACTTCACGACCGCTTCCGCGATCACCATCGCCGCCGCGTCCGCATCCACGCCCGCCTGCCCTCGGCTCCACGCGAGCAGCCCGTCGGCGAGCAGCTCCGGGTTGCGGCGCGCCAGCGCGGCCCGCGCCCTCAGCCTTTTTTTTCCTCCTCCGCCTCGCCCATCGCGAGCTTGGCCGCGACCGCCGCCGCAGTACTCGCGAGGCCGGGGAACGCCTTGAGCATCGACGCCAGAAGCTCGCCGCTCGGGTAGACGATGCACGCGAGCCCGAAGGCTTCGGCCGCCTCGATCTTCTTGGCGCCCGACTTGGCATTCATCGTCTCGTGCTGGAACGCCTTGAAGAGATGCGTGCCGCCAGGCGACTTGACGACCGCCTTCGTGGGGAAGCCCTTTTGGTAGTTCACGGGCACCCCCTCCACCGCGCCGAAGCCGTGCTCCTCCTCCGCAGACAGGAGCGCGGCCTCGTCGATCTCGGCCTGCTTCGCCTTGGCCTCTTCGTGCTCCTTGCGCATCGCCTCGCGACGAGCCCGAATCTCTTCCATCGACATGGTGGCCTCCTCAGAGCAGCGCGTATTCCGAGCCGCTGATCACGTCGACGATCTCGATCGGGTCGAGCGGAATCTCGTTGATGATGGCGTCGACGCCTTCCTTCGCGTCCTCGCTCTCGCCCCGAAACCGGCACCCGCGAAGCACCGTCTCGTAGACGGTGCTCGGGTTCGACACGAGCTTGTAGAGGACCTGCACCGAGAAGCGGACGAGCGCGATCTGCTTCTGATTGCCTCGCACCGGAGCCACCGCGCCGAGTGCCGTCTTGAGCGCGAGGATGCCGCTCTTCGTCAGCATCATCGACGCCGTGTACTTCACCTTGCCGTTGGTCTCTTTCATCGGCCGGCCGCCGCTCGTGCCGTAGCTGAGCCCGGTCTCGAGCGCCGTGCTCCACTTGATGCCCTCGCAGTCGGTGACGTCGAGGGTCACGCCGCCGTTGATGGCCAGCGGGAGAGAGATGTTCGACCAGGAAATCTCCTCGTCGTTCACGTTCGGGTAGAGCTGATTCGCCATCGTCGTCTCCTCACTTCACCGTGACCGTGTTCGCGATCTGCTCGAGCGTCCCGCGGATGTAGAGGTCGGTATTGGTGTTGCTCGTCGCGCCCACCGTCGACAGGATGTCGGAGCGGCTCATCGAGAAGACGCACGCGCTCGCCCGCTGCCCGTCGCGCCCGCCCTGCAAGAGCCCGATCTGAAGAGCCTTGTTCACGCGCGACTCGATGCGCTTGCAGCTCTCCTCGCTCGGCGTGCCGTCGGTGTTGAGGATCAGGCTCTCGCCCAGCGTCAGCACCGTTTCGGCCTGCACGATCTGACAGGCCATGTTGGCCACCATCAGATTCTGCGTCCGGGTCAGGAGCTTGCCCTCGGTCTCCCGCGTGAGGCTCAGCGCCACGAAGGCGCCGTTTGGCCCGTTGTCCTGCGTGGTCAGGCAGGTGAAGCGGCCCGCGAGCGCGCCGCCGGTCACCCGCTCGTCGTACTCCACGATCTGCCCGTTCGCGTTCTCGAGGCTCCAGCCCGAGAGCGGGCCGTCCGCCACGCGGTAGGGCGCGACGTGGAGGTCGTGCTGGTACTCCCGCAGCGTCTTCGCCCACGCCGCCGGCCGGCGCATGTAGGCGTCGAGCACCGGCGAGGTCTTCCGCGCGCGGCCGTAGCAGAGCTCGATCCGCCGCTGCGCGTCGATGGAGGTGAAGGCCGTGTCCATCGCCGCGACGTGCGCCGACGTCGTCTGGCTCTTGACGATGGTGATGGCGTGCGACCCGATCTCCTCGGCCGTGAGGTCGAAGGACCCCAGCGTCATCACCGTCGCCGAC